>JAYQRG010000001.1:0-61283 GCA_038146245.1 Candidatus Pelagibacteraceae bacterium
GTATAAAATATTAAATTTAATAGTTTCATCAAAAAGTATTATATCCTGACTCACTAAAGCTATTTGTTTTCTTAAAGATCTAAGTGTTACATTTTTAATATCTTGGTTATCAATAAATATTCTACCATTTTTCCAATTATAAAATCTTGGGATTAAATTAATTAAAGAGGATTTTCCCCCACCGCTAGGGCCGACTAATGCAACTTTGTTTTTTCCAGGAATGAAAACATTAATATCTTCCAAAACTTTTTGATCATTATCGTATTCCATATAAATTTTTTCAAATTTAATTTCTCCCTTATCAATTCGAAGTTCTTTTGCTCCGGGAGCATCTTGTATTAAAATTTGCCTGTCCAAAATAGTATATATTCTTTTAGCAGCTGTAAGCGCTTCATTAGTTGCAATATTTATTCCTGCAAGCGACCTAACTGGTTGATATGCCATCATTAATGCTGCTAAAAATGACATGAAAGCCCCGATCTCAAGCGTACCATTTATACTTTGTAATCCACCAACAAAAACCACCAGAGCGATTGCAACTCCAGTAATAGTCTCCATAATTGGTCCGGATCCAAGACGGGTTTTCTCAACTTTTGACATTTTTTCAATTCTGTCATTTATCACTTCCGAAAAATTATTTAGTTCTTCATTTTCTTTTTGAAAAATTTTGATTAAGGATATTGATTTTAAAATTTCTGATAAATTTTTTGTAAAGATTTCACTAGCTGATAAACTTTGAGTAACAGCCTTGCCCATTCTTTTTCCAATTTTACGCGAAAAAAAAACTGCAATTGGTATTAATGTTAAAGCTAGAATACTTAAAAAAAAGTTTTTTGAGAACATTATTCCTATAAGAAAAATTAAAGTAAAAAGTTCTTTTACAGCATTGATCGCTATACTATTTACAACCATTACAAGAATATAAGTATCGTTTGTAAAGTTTGAAATAAATTTTCCTGAGTGAACATTAGAAAGATAAGATGTGTCTGATTTTAAAATTTTTTCTGCAAGTTTAATTTGAATGTCTTTTCCAACATTAAAAGCAATATTTATGGTTTTAATTCTTTGAAAAAAAACTGATAAAGATTTAATTAAAAAAGCAACTACAATTGCCCCAGGTATTAAATAAAGCATCTGTTTATCCTTATCTAAAAAAATTTTCTTTATCGCAGGATCCAATAACCATGCAACCGCTGCCGTGGATGCGGCAGATAGAATAATAAAAATGAATATGATACCTAGTTGGCCTAAGTATTTTTTTACTTCAGATCTATAAATTCTCTTAATAATTTCAAGATTCATTCATTATTTTCCCGCTATTGTTAAATCCTCAATTAAAATAGAGGGGCTATTTGTACTACCTTTAAATTCCAAATCATCTGCAGGTATAATTCTTTTAAACATTTCTAGTAAATTTCCAGCTATTGTGATTTCATTTACAGGATGGGTTATAAAGCCATTCTCAATGAAATGTCCTGAGGCACCCACGCTATAATTTCCATTTGTTATATCGCCACCACGACCTATAACTTCTGAAATAATAATGGCTCTTTTTTGGTTTTTAATCATTTCGTCGATAGTTATTTTTCCTTTTTGCATAAAAAAATTAGTTGTACCACCAGACCTACCATTAGTCTTAGTTTTTAAAGCTCTAGAATTATAACAGTCTAGTATTAAACTTTTTAAGTAACCATTTTCTACCAATATTATTTCTGAGCTTTTGACACCTTCAGAGTCAAAAGTTTGAGACCCAAGCTCTCGCGGTAGGAGTGGGTCGTCAATGATAGTGATCACATCAGAGAAAATTTTTTTATCTAGATAGTTTTGTAAAAAACTTACTCCTCTTACAAAAGATGACCCCGAAATTGCAGAAGCTAGCAAACTTAAAAAACTTTTAGCAATTCTTTTATCAAATATAACCGGTAAAACTTCGGAGCGAATTTTTTTTGCTCCAAGGCGCCTAGTTGCTTTATCAGCAGCATTAGATCCTATGGTATAGGCTTTCATTAAATCTTTATAATGTCTTTTAACTGAAGATTCGTAATCTCTTTCCATTTGTCCGTTTTCATAAGCTACAGCTTCACAAAAACATGAAAATAAAGATGTTTTTGAATCTTGTAATAATCCGTTACTATTTGCCAAAACATAATTTGATTTATATTCAGAAAAAGAAGATCCGTTTGTGTTTTTTATTTTGCTATTTTGAAAGGCAGAATTTTCAACGGTTAGCAAAATATCTTTTTTTTTATCTAAAGATAAAACAGTTTCATCGTAAAGATCCAAGTCTGTTTTGCCTTGATACAAATCTTTTTTATCTGGCAAACCACAAAATTTATCTTCAGGAGATATTTTTGTACACTCTATAGATCTGTTGATTAGATTTTGTAGATTTTTTTTCTCAAGGTTAGAAGATGATACGTTTGACTTTTTTTTTCCAATATAAGTAGTAATTCCAAAAGATAAAACTTCAGAACGTTCAGAATGATCAAATTTTTTATTTCTAATATTTAGGTTTTCCGTAATCGAACTTGTGACCAGCACCTCGACATCAGTAGCGCCATTTTTTTTTGCGTAATCAATGGATTTAGAAGCTATATCTATCAAATAATCTTTATCTTTAAGCATTAAAAAATAATAATTGAGTTAAAAAAATTGTTAAACCATAATAATTATTTAATTTAAACAAACTTAAATTAATCTTGGAATTTTTTTTAGTATCAGCTTTTAAGATTTGATAAATTAATATTATTAAGGAAAATAAAAATAGTATCGTTAAGTATCTATTATTTTCTAGAAGGCTCCAATGAACATAAAATATCAAAGCAAAACTTAATCCATATACAATAATTAAAAATTGTTTTATGTTTTTTTTAAACTTAATTGCTGTCGACTTAATACCAATTTTTAAATCATCATATAAATCCTGAAGAGCATAAATAGTATCGTAACCTAAAGTCCATAAAATGCAGGATAAATATAATAATAATATATTATGATTGAAATCCAGACCGTTAACAAACCAGGCTAGTAATACGCCCCAGTTAAATACTATTCCTAAGAAAAGTTGAGGCCAAAAAGTAAATCTTTTTAGAAATGGATAAATTAGAATAAAAAATCCTGAAAGCATTCCAAATATGATCGATTTAAGATTAAATTGTATTAAAATTATCAAAGAAAAAAAGATCAAAGCAAAAATAATAAACCATGCGGTTTCAACTGAAATTTTACCAGCTGCTATAGGTCTTTTTTTGGTTCTAGAAACTTTTTTATCAATTTTTCTATCCACGATATCATTATAGACGCATCCAGCCCCTCGCATTAAAACTGAACCAATAAAAAATAAAAATAAATTAATTACCCATTGTGAATCTATTGGTTTAACAGATAGAGAGTAGCCAAAACCAAAAGCACACGGCCAAAAAAGCAGCATAAATCCAATGGGCTTATCAAGGCGTAATAACTCTGCGTATTTTTTCATTATAAATGATTGATTAATTCACTTAAATTTTTAATTATAAATTTGGGTTGATAATCAAGTTTATCAAAAACTTTATTTGTTCTATTTACCCAAACAGATTGATAACCAAAAACTCCACCACCAACCACATCCCATGTATTAGAACTTAAAAAACAAACATTTTGAGGTTTGCAATCAAACTCGTTTGTAACTAATTCGTAAACTTTAGGATCTGGTTTATAAATTTTTACAGCTTCAACTGATAAGATTTTGTCAAAAAATTTTTTAGTGCCAGAAGTGCTTACTAAATTTTCAAGTAACGTCGGAGTTCCATTTGACAAAATACAGGTTTTGATTTGTTTTTTTTTTAAATCTTCAAGGCATTTAGAAAGTTCTGGGTAGGGATCTAGTTTTTTATATAAATTTAATAACTCGTCTCTTAATTTATTATCTATTTTATGAACATCCATTGCATAATCTAAAGAATCTTCTGTTATTTTCCAAAAGTCCGCATGCCTTTTCATTAACGATCTTAGCCAAGTATATTCGAGCTGAACAGTTCTCCAAGTATTAGAAAAATTTAACCAGTTAGATCCTATCTTTTTTTCTAGAAATTTAGCTGCAGAATTTACATCAAAACATGTTCCATAAGCATCAAAGGCACATACTTTTATATTTTCAATTTTCATAATCAGAGTTAAAAAAGCTTATGAGTTCAAGAATTAGATTATTTTTTCCTGAAAGACTACAAGAAAATCTTGCGGTAGAACTAGATATAAAACAATCTCATTATGTGAAAAATGTTATGAGGTTAAAGCAAGGGGATAACCTCCATTTGTTTAACAATAAAGATGGTGAGTACGCTGCTTTTATTTGTTTATCTGAGGGTAAAAAAATAAAGTTAAAAATAATTAAAAAAATATTTTCTACAAATGTTAATAATTATTTTAAATTAGCTTTTTCACCTTTGAAAGGAAATCATTTAGATTTTTTAATTCAAAAATCGACCGAATTAGGAGTTCATTCATTTATGCCCGTTATTTTTGATAGAACTATAAATAGAAAAATAAATTCAGAAAGAATAAAAAAAATTATTACAGAATCAGTTGAGCAATCCAGTCAGCTAGCAATGCCTATTTTAGAAAAAGAAATTAGCTTTAAAAAATTCATAAATAAAATTAACGAGGAAAATTCAGTATTATATTTTGCTGATATTAATTCTAATCAAAAAATAAATAATTCTTTAATATCCAAAGAAACAAATGCTTATATACTCATTGGACCCGAGGGTGATTTTTCTGAAGAAGAAACCCAATTATTAAAAAAACAAAAAAATTGTATTGGTTTTAGTCTTGGAAAAACTATTTTAAGAGCTGAAACTGCTGCGATAGCTGCACTTTCTATATTTAATAATATTAAAAATTAAATTGAAGTTCCACCAACGGTTATCTCATCTACAAGAATAGATGGTTGACCAACACCAACAGGAACCCATTGCCCGCTTTTACCGCAAGTTCCAATCCCAGGATCAAGTTGCATATCATTTCCAACCATGGAAACCTTTTTCAAAATATCTGGACCATTTCCAATTAATGTTACTCCTTTTAGTGGAGAGCCAATTTTTCCATTTTCAATTTCGTAAGCTTCTGTACAACTAAATACAAATTTTCCATTTGTAATATCTACTTGTCCGCCACCAAAAGAAACTGCAAATATTCCTTTTTTTACTCTTCTTATCATTTCATCTTGAGTATGATTTCCATTGATCATAAATGTATTTGTCATTCTTGGCATAGGAGCACATTCAAAACTCTCTCTTCTTCCGTTCCCAGTTGGTTTTGTATTCATAAGTTTTGCATTCATCCTGTCCTGCATAAAATTTTTAAGAATTCCATTTTCTATTAGCACCGTTCTATTCGTAGGTGTTCCTTCATCATCAATCGTAAGAGATCCTCTTCTATTAGAAACCGTACCATCATCCACAATCGTCACCATTTCATTTGCAATTTTTGTATTCATTAAATTATGAAAAGCAGAAGTTTTTTTTCTATTAAAGTCTCCTTCCAACCCATGACCAATAGCTTCATGTAAAATTATTCCAGGCCAACCCGGTCCCAAAACTACTTGCATTTCTCCGGCTGGGGCTGGCTTACTATTTAAATTAATTTCTGCTTGTCTGATTGCTTCATCACAAACTTTTTTCCAATTTTCATTGGATAAATAATCTTCATAATTCATTCTTCCACCTGTGCCATAAGATCCAGTTTCTTTTTTCCCATTTTTTTCTACCATGACCGAGACATTAAAACGAACTAATGGTCTATAATCTCTATAAACCTGACTATTAGATTTAATAATTTCAATAGACTGGTGTTCTCCAAAAAAAGAAGCGCTTACTTGTTTTATATTTAAACTTTTAGTTCTTACATAAGAATCTACTTTTTTTAATAAATCAATTTTTTCTTGAAAGGATTTACTTTCAATAGGATTTACATCTTTATAAATAAATTTATTTGTTTTTTGTGGAGCGGCTTGTTCTACTTTTTTATTTACCTTAATGGATGCTAATAAATTTTTAGCTGAATTTTCTAGAGAATTTTTTGAGATTACGTTTGAATGGCAAAATGCAGTTAAATCTTCTGAAACAGCTCTAAATCCATATCCTAGGCTATTATCGTAAGACGTGTTTTTAATTTTTCCATCATCTAATAATAAAGACTCAGTTTGAGTACTTTCTAGGAAAAGCTCACCATCATCAAAAGGATGCAGCGTGTCCGAGACAATTTGTTCAGCTTTAGACCTATCTAAATCGCTATTTTTAAAGAAATCGCTCATAAATACTTATTTTTTGTCAAATTGTCGCAAAAAGTAGTCTAACTTTTTTGATATAACTCTCAAGTTAACAATGAAAAAAATATTATTAATTCTTTTAACAAATTTGGTGGCGACTATTGCTTATGCTTCCCAACCAAAAAACTGGCAATTAGGATATCAAGAAGGAGTTACATCCGTCATGAAGGATTTGACCTTCCTTCACGATTATATCTTACTTCCTATTATTGTGGCTATTTCCGTATTTGTACTTTTTTTACTTATTTATATTTCAATTAGATTTAGAGAGAGCAAAAATCCATATCCATCAAAAACTTCACACAACACGGTACTTGAAATTCTTTGGACAGTAGTTCCTTGTTTGATCTTAGTTGTAATTGCGGTTCCTTCATTCAAACTTTTATATAAACAAGATATCATTCCAAAAGCTGATATGACCATTAAAGCAATTGGTTATCAGTGGTATTGGGGTTATGAATATCCAGATCATAAAATTTCTTTTGAAGCAGTGATGGTAGAGAATAAAGATTTAAAACCAGGTCAACCAAGATTATTAGCAACGGATAAAAACATTGTAGTACCCGTTAACAAAACAGTTAAAGTTTTAATCACTTCTAATGATGTGCTGCATGCTTGGGCAGTTCCTGCTTTTGGAATTAAAAGAGATGCGGTTCCAGGAAGATTAAATGAAACTTGGTTTAAAGCAGAAAAAGAAGGAATATACTACGGGCAATGTTCTGAACTTTGCGGAATTAAGCATGCGTTCATGCCAATCACAGTGGAAGTAGTTTCAGAAGAAAAATTCGCAGCCTGGTTAACTGAAGCTAAAAAGAAATATGCAATGGAACCAAATAATAATTTTATATCAATGAATACAATAGGAGAGAAAAAATAATGTCATCATATTCTGAAACAGCAAATCATCATGAAGCTCATGAACATCATCCAACCGGTTTAAAGAGATGGTTATTTTCAACTAACCATAAAGATATTGGAACTTTATATTTAATATTCGCAGTCATAGCTGGAATTATTGGATTTACATTTTCTGTTTTAATTAGAGCAGAGCTTATGTACCCAGGAGATGGAATATTAGGTGGCAATTATCATTTATATAATGTCCTAATCTCAGGCCACGGAATTATCATGATATTTTTTATGGTGATGCCAGCATTAATTGGAGGCTTCGGTAACTGGTTTGTACCTTTAATGATAGGTGCACCGGATATGGCTTTTCCAAGAATGAATAATATTTCTTTCTGGTTAGTTCCTGCTGCATTTATTTTATTATTGATGTCTATATTTGTCGAAGGTGCACCTGGTGCTAATGGATTTGGAGGAGGATGGACTGCGTATCCACCTTTATCTTCTAAACTTGGACATCCTGGACCATCGGTGGATTTAGCTATTTTTAGTTTACACCTTGCTGGAGCATCTTCTATTCTTGGTGCAATCAATTTTATTACTACGATATTTAATATGAGAGCTCCTGGTATGACGTTACATAAAATGCCATTATTTGTTTGGTCGATGTTAGTGACTGCATTCTTATTATTACTAGCTGTACCAGTTCTTGCGGGTGGTATTACGATGCTTCTTACAGACAGAAATTTTGGAACAGCATTTTTTGATCCAAAAGGTGGAGGAGATCCTATTTTATTCCAACATTTATTTTGGTTCTTTGGTCACCCAGAAGTTTATATTATGATTTTACCAGGCTTTGGTATTATCAGCATGATTGTTTCTACTTTTTCAAAGAAACCAGTTTTTGGTTACTTGGGAATGGCTTACGCGATGGTATCTATCGGATTTGTAGGCTTTATCGTTTGGGCTCATCATATGTACACAGTTGGAATGAGCGCTGATACTAGAGCGTACTTTACTTTTGCAACTATGGTTATTGCAGTTCCAACTGGAATTAAAGTTTTCTCATGGGTTGCAACCATGTGGGGTGGATCTATCAGATTTACCACTCCTATGTTATGGGCAATTGGGTTTATTTTCTTATTCACGGTTGGCGGAGTAACTGGCGTAGTGCTAGCAAACGCGGGAGTAGATACATCATTGCATGATACTTATTATGTTGTTGCTCACTTCCATTATGTGCTTTCTTTAGGTGCGGTCTTTTCTTTATTTGCAGGTTTTTATTACTGGTTCAGTAAAATGTCAGGCTACGAATATTCAGAATTTTTAGGTAAACTACATTTCTGGATTACTTTTATTGGAGTTAATTTAGTTTTTTTCCCTCAGCATTTTTTAGGACTAGCAGGAATGCCAAGAAGATATCCTGATTATCCTGATGTGTATGCTGGCTGGAACTATGTATCATCTGTTGGCGCATATGTAACTGTTGCTGGAGTTTTAGTATTCTTTGTACTTGTCATTCATGCATTTGCTAGAGCTAAACAAGCTGCTAATAATCCATGGGGAGAAGGTGCTACAACTTTAGAATGGACTTTAAGCTCACCACCACCATTCCATCAGTTTAACGAGCTTCCTGAAATTAGATAAGAATAATTTACTTTTAATTAAAGAAGATTAAGAGGCTTCTTTATCGTACTCGATTGTCTTTTTCGTAGTTAATACTGTTGCAATACCAAGTACTACGAAAGCAGTAGATAGTATGATGTAAAGATATTTAGAGTCAAAAACGTTAAGTGCCCAAACTGTTAAAGCGCAAATTACCAAGATAGAAGGAACTGCAATTTGTAGTTTTACGATTTGTATTTGTTTTTTTCTTAAATTTTTATTTATTTCTTGTCCTAGTACTAAAAAATCTCTCATGGAAATAAAATTAATAACTCTATTTTGGCTATCTACGACAGTGACGTGTCTTGCACCTCTTTGTTTCATTTGTTCGATCGCATAATCCATCGTGTCATCTTCTCTCACTCTTGCTAAATCCCCTGATCTCATGATTTCTTTAGCAACAACCAAATCCGAATCTCTTGCTTCTGCAACTAGCTTTGTTGCCATATCTCTTTCAGATAAAACTCCTACGTGCACATTATTATCATCCACAATTGGAACAGAGCCAATTTTATTATCTCTAAAGCACTGAGCTATTTCGGAAACGGGTGTATCTGGGCCAAATCGAAAAGGTCCTGAGGCTCTAGGAGTTACCACTCCCATTGTTTCTAGATCTTTTACCGTAACCTTTTTCATTTTATGAGAGTTTAATATATGATATTACTAGGATCAAAGTAAATAATCTTTTTTTAAAAAATGACAGAATTTAAAATTTTATTCTATATCGTTTTGGGCATCGCAGCATTTATTTATTTTTCTTGGTTTCTTACTTCCTTAAAAATAAACAAAATAGAGTCAGGTGAGTCCGGACATATATTTACAATGCACGACTTAATTGATCCTAAAAACAAACATCTAGGATTTTTAGATCTTGGAAATCACATTATTTATATCGGATTAATTTTGACGATTATTTTTATTTTGCTTAACGCAAAAATTTGATCAACCACCAAATAGAAAATATAAAATTCTAGTAAATACAGTATACTTTGCTTCAGCAGCCATTAGTAAAATAAAACAAAGAATAGCTGTCATGGGCCATAAAAGCACATTAACCAAGGCGTATCTTTCCCAAAATAAATGCATAAAGAAAGCCATGATCAATCCAGCTTTAGCCAGCATAAAAAAAATAATCAAAGACCATCTTAAAAGACCTTTAAAATGATAATAATCTACCATGTAGGAAAAGAAGCTTAGCACAAACAACAAACCCCATATCCATAAATAAATTCCAATCTTATGAGTAGTTGTTGGTTTTTTTTCTGATGTGTTGCTATTAGTTTCCATAATTTCTTACCATAAATAAAAGAATGCAAAAATAAATACCCAAACCAAATCTACAAAGTGCCAATATAAACCCAGAATTTCGATAGCCACATAATCTGATTTCATAGAAGTAAAAAATCCTCTTCTACCAGTGTCAAAATCACCCCTCCAAGTTTTTCTAAAAAAAATAAATAAAAATATAACCCCAATACTTACATGGGTTCCATGAAAACCAGTAACCATGAAGAAGATAGCTCCAAATTGAGAGGCTCCCATAGGATTCCCCCAAGGCCTAATACCTTCATGAAAAATTAACTTTGACCATTCAAATGCCTGCATACCTACAAAAGCTAATCCACCTAAAGCTGTAAATAATAAAAACATAGCGCAAAGTTTTTTGTTTCTTTCGTATCCATATTTCACAGCGAGAGCCATAGTTCCACTGCTAGTAATTAAAACAAACGTCATAATCGCAATTAATAATAATGGAACATCTACTCCAAAAACATTTAAACCAAATACTTCGCTTGCATTTGGCCAAGGGACTGTTGTAGAGCCTCTTACAGTCATATAAGAAATTAGAAAACAGCTAAATACAAAAGTATCGCTTAGTAAAAAAATCCACATCATTGCCTTACCCCATTGCACGCCTTTAAAGGCCGTCTGAGATGAGCCAAAGTCGTGAGCCAATCCTTTAAATCCTTGTGGCAAATGTGAAAAATCAGTGCTCATAAATAATTTAATGTGTAATGATAAATGTAAATATAATTAACCAGACTAAAAGTAAAAAATGCCAATACCATTCGCAGATCTTTATTTCTGTTTGAACATCTGCAATTTTAAAGTTATTAGAATTAATTCTTTTATTAGATCTATTTAAAAAAAATACACCCCCAATTAAGTGTATAATATGTATAGCGGTTAAAAGATAAAAAAAAGATAAACCAGGGCTTGAGTTTATAAAATTTCCATTCATAATCATTTGATACCAAGCTAAAAATTGTCCAACGATAAATGCAAAAGTTGAAAAATAACAAATTTTTAAAATTTGCTTTGATTTTTGAAAATTTTTTTCATTTACACTTTTTGTTAAGAAAAAAAATGAAACACTACATAAAAATAATATGATTGTATTGATCCATAAAATAATCGGTACTGGGATTTTAATCCAGTCATGACCCACTTCTCTATGATGAGCCGCAACTAGAAATAAGGAAAAAAAAACTCCACTTACTACAATAAGCGTTCTTAAACCTAAAAATTTTTCACCTAGATTAAAAGTTTTTCCAATGTGTTCATTATCAGACTTTATCTGAGCAGATTCCCAGGGCTTTTGTGAAATAAGATCAAAAAAAACCATCAATTTTTTCATGTTTTTTCTACTTTTGCTCCTTGCACTTGGCTAGGTGGAACATTTTGAGGAATAAAATCTTCTTTTGCACCTGGAACGCTGTAATCATAAGCCCAACGATATACAATTGGTAATTCTTTACCAAAGTTTCCATGTTCAGGCGGAGTCGTTGGAGTTTGCCATTCTAACGAACAAGCTTTCCAAGGATTTTTTTCTGCTATTTTACCTAATCTAATAGATGAGATAATGTTGTATAAAAATAACAGTTGAGCAAAACCAACTACCAGTGCAGCAATGGTTATAAATTCGTTTAAGCCTTGAGCAGAAGTTTGAATGTAAGGGCTATTGTACATTTCATAATATCTTCTAGGCACACCAATAAAACCTAAGTAATGCATTGGAAAATAGATTGCGTACGATCCTAAAAAGGTAATCCAAAAATGAATTTTCCCTAGAGTTTCGTCCAAAAATCTTCCAGTCATAAGTGGGAACCAATGATAAATCGCTCCAAGTATAACAAGTACAGGCGCAATACCCATTACCATGTGAAAATGAGCAACTACAAAATAAGTATCAGATAATGGCACGTCAACAATAACGTTTCCTAAAAACAATCCAGTAATTCCACCATTTACAAAAGTAATTATAAATCCAAGTGAAAATAACATTGGCAATGTTAATTTAATATTTGCCTTCCACAAGGTTAGGATCCAATTATAAACTTTGATTGCTGTTGGGACCGCAATGATCAGTGTTGTGGTTGCAAAGAAAAACCCAAACCACGGATTCATACCACTCACATACATATGATGAGCCCAAACAAAGAAACTTAACGCTCCAATAATAACGATTGCCCAAACCATCATTCGGTATCCAAAAATATTTTTTCTGGCATGAATGGAAATTAAGTCTGAAACTATTCCAAAGGCTGGTAGTGCTACAATGTAAACTTCAGGGTGACCAAAGAACCAAAATAAATGTTGAAATAGTACAGGACTTCCTCCGCCATACTTTAAAGTTTCCCCAAGCTGCATAATAGTTGGCATAAAGAAACTTGTTCCTAACATTTTATCTAATGTCATCATGATACAACTTACGATTAAAGCTGGGAAAGCTAATAAGGCTAAAACCGTTGCCGTAAAAATTCCCCAAACAGTTAAAGGCATTCTCATTAACGTCATACCTCTAGCTCTGGATTGTAAAATAGTGATGACATAATTTAATCCACCCATCGTAAATCCGATTACAAAAACCGAAAGTGAAATCAGCATTAAAATTATTCCAGCATTTGACCCTGGGGTTCCCGCAGTAATTGCTTGTGGAGGATAAAGCGTCCAACCTGCTCCCGTTGGTCCACCAGGTACAAAAAAGCTAGCAGTTAATATTAGCACTGCCAACAAATACAGCCAGTAGCTGATCATATTCATATAAGGGAATACCATGTCTCTAGCTCCGACCATCAGTGGAATTAGATAGTTACCAAAGCCTCCTAAAAATAAAGCAGTTAAAAGATAAACCACCATAATCATTCCATGCATAGTGACGAATTGATAATATCCAGCTGGACTTAAAAAAGTAAAAGTATCAGGAAAACCTAATTGCAATCTCATCAACCATGAAAGTACCATCGCAACTATTCCAATTGAGATTGCGGTAATGGAGTATTGTATTCCGATTATTTTTGCATCCTGACTAAAAATCCATTTCGTTATAAAACTATGAGCATGGTAGAGCTCCTGATCGGGAATCTCTGATTTTATATTTTTCTCTGAAGGAACGGATCCACTATCCATAGTTTCCGTTGATTTTGCTTCTATTGAATAATTACGATCAGAATTAAAATCGGACATTTAACCTCCCTAAGAATTTGTACCAAAAAAATAGTTAAAAGTGTAATTTTTTATTAACGACTTTTGTAATGAAAAACTAATAATGTGGGTAGTTTTTAAGTAAATTTAGAAGCTACTTCTTAGTAATTTGTATTTTTTCTTCTGCACTAGCAATAGATTTTTCAAATGTAGGCTGTTTTGCAATCCAAGTTTTATAATCATTTTCATTACTAACAGTTACTTTGCCTCTCATACCGTAGTGACCAGTTCCACAATACTCATAGCATAGCACTTCATATTTACCTAACTTGTTAGGTTCAAACCAGTAGTAGGTAATTAAGCCAGGAACGGCATCCATTTTGGCTCTAAATTGTGGAACAAAAAAATTATGCAAAACATCTACAGATCTTATTAAAATTTTAACAGGTTTGTTAATTTCAATATTCAGTTCATTACTATCGACTAGAATATCATCTTTTCCGTTTGGATCTTTTGGATCAATTCCAAAAATATTTTTATCTTTAATTAATTTGATATCTGATTTTCCTAATTTTCCATCTTTACCAGGTAATCGGTACTTCCAGCCCCATTGATAAGCAAGCACTTCAATTTCTAAAGCGTCTTTAGGAACGTTTACATATTTATTCCATACAAAAAGACCGGGAGCTAGTAACGCAATAACACCCACAGTAGTAATTAAAGTTAAATTTATTTCTAATTTTTTATCTTCAGGTTTGTAATCAGCTCTTTTATTTGGGTCATATTTGAATTTCCATATGCAGTAAGCAACAAATAAACCGATGATAATAAATACCGTGCCAGTGACCCAAAAGGTCAAAGCGATTGTATCATCAATTACTCCCCAGTTTGACGCAACAGGAGTCCACCACCATGGAGTCCATACGTGAAATACTAAAGACCCGATCACTACTAGAAAAAAAATTAAGGCAATTATCATTTTCTAAAAATTATAGAGACCATAAGTCACAATTATTAAATAATCAATTCTCTTTTGTTAAAGTATCAAGGGTGTATATTTATTAACTAAAATGATAAAATATTAGTAAATATTAATAATGGCCCAATCTGCTTCAAGCTCTTTAAATAACTTAAGTTTTAGGTTGTATCTAAAATATCTAATTCAATTAATGAAACCTAGAGTGATGTCGCTTGTCATCTTTACCTGCATGGTAGGATTAGTTATTGCACCGGTAAAAATAAGCTTACTGAATTCTGCAGCCTCATTATTTTTTGTAGCAATTGGCGCTGGAGCATCCGGCATTCTAAACATGTGGTATGACTCTGACATTGATAAAGTGATGACCAGGACTTGTCTTCGTCCTTTACCCATGGGTAAATTTAAAAGACAAGACGCTTTAATAGCTGGAATTTTTCTATCAGTTATATCTGTAGTTTCGCTTTATTATTTTTCGAATTTACTATCTTCTTTTTTATTAGCTTTTACCATTTTCTTTTATTTTTTTATTTATACTGTCTGGCTTAAGCGAAGCACGCCACAAAATATTGTAATAGGCGGTGCCGCAGGAGCTTTTCCTCCAGTGATAGGTTGGACCATAGCGACCAATCAAGTTTCGATTGAACCAATCATACTATTTTTGATAATTTTTATTTGGACCCCGTCACATTTTTGGGCATTAAATCTTTATAAAAATGCAGATTATAAAAAAGCAAAAATACCCATGCTTACAGTCTTAAAAGGAGAGCTTATAACAAAGAAAAATATTTTATTTTATGCTGCTGCTTTATTTCCAATAACTTTACTACCATTTTACTTAAATTTTGCTTCTTATATAAACTTTATCACCGCTGTTGTTCTTGGTGTTTATTATATTTATCTTTGCTACGAGCTTTTAAAGGAAAATCGAAAAGCACAATCTAATAAACTTGCTAATAAAATCTTTATATTTTCAATCTTTTATTTATTTTTTATTTTTGCAACTCTTTTATTAGATTATTATTTCTTTAAAATTTAAAATGAATCTTAAAAATAAGAATAATCTTGTTGGTATTATTTTATTTGTATTCATCATTTTTCTTTTTTTTCTAACAGTTTACAAGTTAAGCGGAACAAGTATTTTTTAAATGAAAAATACAGTAAAGATAAATCCTAAATATTTAATCGCAATATTCTTTATTATGCTTGGTTTATCTTTTCTTTCTGTTCCTTTGTATGATCTTTTTTGTAGAGTTACTGGTTTTGGCGGTACTATACAAAAAGCAAATACAATGCCCAAAGTAATTTCAAATAGCAAAGTAGATATTCGATTTGATACAAATGTTGGAAGAGGGGTGCCTCTTAATTTTTCAGCGTCAAAGTTAACCGATACTCTAAAATTAGGAGAGGTAAAAAGGGTTACATTTAAGATGGTTAATTTAAGTAATCAATCTATTAATGTAAATTCAGTTTTCAACGCAAGCCCTACCACTGCGGGAATTTATGTAGGTAAATTACAATGCTTTTGTTTTGAACAACAAAACCTAAAAGCTAAAGAAACCAAAGAATTTGAAATGATATATTACATTAAACCAGAAATATTGAATGATATAGCGACAAAAGATATCAAAGATATAACTTTATCCTATACTGTTTTTGAAGTAGAGAAACCTAAGACTTAATATATGGCAGCAGAAAAAAAACACGACTATCATCTAGTAGACCCAAGTCCATGGCCATTGTTCTGTTCGTTCACATCCATGGTTTTGGCAATTGGTGCAGTTTATTATTTTAGAACTAAATCTCTTTGGTTACTTCTTATAGGTTTTGGAATTACACTTTATGGAATGTTTATGTGGTTCAGGGATGTTGTGATTGAGGCTGAACACCGAAAAGATCACACTCCAGTAGTTCAGATTGGTCTTCGGTATGGAATGACGTTATTTATAATATCTGAAGTTTTATTTTTTGTAGCTTGGTTCTGGGCATTTTTTGATGCAAGCTTATTTCCTAAACAAGCTATCGGCAGCGTTTGGCCACCGAAAAGTATTCAAACTTTAGATCCATGGCACATACCTTTAATTAATACTTTAATTTTACTTTTATCAGGCACCACCGTAACTTGGGCGCATCATGCTCTATTAGAGAATGATAGAAAAAGTTTAATACAAGGTTTGATTTTAACCGTTATTTTAGGAGCAATCTTTACTGGATTTCAAGCCTACGAATATATGCATGCTAGTTTTAAAATCTCTACTGGGATTTATGGTTCTACTTTTTATATGGCAACAGGGTTTCACGGTTTCCATGTTTTAGTAGGAACTATCTTTCTTTTTGTATGTTTATTAAGAGCAAAAGCTGGACATTTTACACAAGAGCATCATTTTGGTTTTGAAGCAGCTGCCTGGTATTGGCATTTTGTCGATGTAGTTTGGCTTTTCTTGTTTGCATCTATTTACATTTGGGGAAGTTAAAATTTTCTGAGACATAAGCTATTCGCTTTATTTACTCTAATTATTATTGTTACTTTCTTTCTTTTAGGAGCATGGCAACTTTTACGACTTAAAACTAAAACAGAGTTTATTGACCAAATCGATCATGCCTATAAAGAAAAGCCGAAAGTATTTTCAGAAGAACTAAAAATATTTACTAAAACAAAAATCACTGGAATAATTATTGGCCAACCTATTTTTCTTTACAAATTAGGGCATCAAGGAAAATATGGATATGACGTTTATTTACCTGTGCTTGCTTTAAATAGGATCGTTTTAATTAATATCGGATGGTCGCCCAAAATTTTTAAAATAGAAGCAAAATATTTAGGACCTAATCAAAACTTCGAGGGAATTATTGTAGAACCTAGTAAAAAAAATATTTTTACACCACAGAACACAAAAAAAGATTATTATTTTTATTTAGATTTTTCATCACTTAGTAGTTTTTTTAAAAAGGATATTTATCCATTAATTATTTTAGATAATTCAAATACATTTAAAGATTTAAATTTGATTAAAAATAGCAAAATAAGCATTGTTAACAATCACCTGCAATACGCTTTGACATGGTTTGCTTTATGTTTAGTAATAATTATTGCATATTGGATTAAGCGAAAAAAAAATGAAATACATTAGTACAAGAAATTCATCCAAAGAGTATTCTTTTGAGCATATTTTTTTCAAAAGCCTTTCTGAAGACGGAGGTTTGTTTCTTCCAAAAGAATTTCCTGTTTTAAATTCTACTCAATTAGAAAAATTCAAAGGTCTAACCTTTCAACAAATGAGCTTTGAAATTTTCAAAATTTTTACAGGGAGTCTATTTTCTGATTCAGCTTTAAGTGGTATTATAAATAAAGCTTACTCCAATTTTAAATCAAAAGATGTAATCGGATCAAAAAAAATTGGCCCTATTCACTTTGTGGAATTATACCATGGTCCAACACTTGCTTTCAAAGACATCGCCATGCAAGTGTTAGGTCTGATGTATGAACACCTACTTAAGAAAAAAAATGATTTTACTACTTTAGTTACCGCTACTTCTGGGGACACTGGTGCTGCAGCAATTGATGCTTTTAAAAATAAAAAAAATGTAAAACTTTTTGTCTTACATCCATATAACAAAATATCTGAGATACAGAGAAAGTTTATGACTACGGTGCCTGCAAAAAATATATTTAATATAGCAATTCAAGGTACCTTTGATGATTGTCAAAACTTAGTAAAGGAAATGTTTGTGGACAAACCTTTCGCAAATAAAATTAACATGTCCGGTGTAAACTCAATTAATTGGGCAAGAATTATTGCCCAAACTGTTTATTACTTTTATATTTATTTCAAATTTAATCCAAAACAGCAGCCAATTATCGTATCAGTTCCAACAGGTAATTTTGGCGATGTTTATGCAGGATATGTAGCTAAAAAAATGGGACTGCCTATTCAAAAATTAATTGTAGCAACAAATCAAAATAACATTTTAGAAAGATGTATTTTAAAGGGATCTTATGAACCTAGCCAAGTACATGAGTCTCTTTCTCCAAGCATGGATATTCAAGTAGCTAGTAATTTCGAAAGAATTCTTTTTGAAATAACTGGTGGCAGTAGTGAAAAGGTTTCAAAGTATATGATGGAATTGAAAAATAAAGGTAACTTTAAACTAGATAGTGATCAGCTAAAAAATCTTCAGAAAAATTTTGACGTTTCTAGCTGTGAGGATAAAGAAATAATAGAAATTATTAAAAAAATTTACTCAGATAGTAATGAAATTATCGATCCCCATACTGCTACGGCAACCAAACCTTTATCAAGTTATAAAACTATAAATAATGTTTATTGCTTAGAAACTGCTCATGCTTCGAAGTTTCCTGCAGCTATTAAAAAAGCTTTAGGGATTGAGGCGAAACTACCAGATTCCTATCATCACATATTAAAAGCTAAAGAGAAATTAGAGATTATGGATAATGATATTGAAGTTATAAAAAAATTTATACTTTCCAAAGTTACTTCTGAATAGCGTTTCTAGCCAATTTATCGACTTCATTATTTAATTCATCTGACGCGTGGCCCTTGACCCATTTCCAAACAATTTCTTTATTTTGGATTGCCTCATCCAGTTTTAACCATAGATCTTTATTTTTTACATCTTTCTTAGCTGAGGTCTTCCATCCATTTTTTTTCCACTGTAAAATCCATACCTCGATACCATCCTTAACATATTTTGAGTCAGTATAAATTTCTATTTTATTTTCCTCCGTACTTTGGATTCCTTGAATTACCGCTTTAAGCTCCATACGATTATTAGTTGTGTTAGGTTCGTGACCGAAATCTTTTTTTTTGTTTCCATTTTGAATTAAAATGAAGGCCCAGCCACCATTGCCTGGATTGCCAGAGCAAGCACCGTCAGTATAAATAATAGTCTTATTCATGAAATTTAATCTCATTTATTTTTTTTGCAAAAAATCTCATTTTAAAAAGATATTCTTTAGGATCTTTTTTTTTAACTTTTGCTTTTTTTGGAGTAAATTTATAATCATATAATCTTGTAACAAAAAATCTTATAGCCGCTCCCAAACATAATATTGGTAGATAATTAATTTCTTTAGAAGGTATTTTTTTAACTTGGGAGTAACCTTTGATTAATGCTTTAGCCTTTTGTAAATTTAATTTTTTTTTATTAAAACAAATTGAGTTTATTGCAATTGCTATTTCGTACATAAAATAGTCGTTACATGCAAAATAAAAATCTATAAAACCACTAAATTTATTTTTATTAAAAAAAATATTATCAGGAAATATATCTGCATGAATAATTCCTTTTTCTATATTGTTAGGACAATTTTTTTTGAATAATTCAAAATAATTTTTCATTTCCTTTTGATAAATTGGAAAATATTTTTTTACTTTTGAAAAAATTTTAATCCAATCATTCAAACTCAAACTATTTTTTCTAAATAATTTTAAATTTTTTGATTTACGATGTAACGTACCTATTTCTTTGCCAATTTTTATACAATCTTTGTCAGATAGTTTATTTTTTGGTCTGCCTTCTAGGAAAGATACAAGAATTGCTGACTTATTTTTAATATGAAAAATTATTTTTTTATTTTTATGAAAAGGTTTAGGGCACAAGACTCCTGCTTTTTTTAAACTTAGCATCAAGTTAGAAAAAAAAGGTAAATCTTTTTTTTGAACTCTTTTTTCAAAAATAGTTAAAATCGCTTTGGTTTTATTAGTTTGAATGTAATAATTTGTATTTTCAATACCCTCTTTAATCCCGTAATACTTTTTTAAATTACCTAAATGAAAATCTTTTACTGTTTTTTCAATGTCTTCTTTTTTAAGTAGAGTATAAACAGCCATATTTATCTATTTAATCTATTGTAATTTATTGTTTATTTATTTTTATTATAAATTAAAAGGTGCCACATGAGTAACAAAACATTCGTTCCATCAAAAGTAAATTTAGAAAAAGATAAAAACTATCACTGGTGTACTTGTGGGCTCTCTGCAAAACAACCATTTTGTGACGGAACCCATAAAAATAATACTGATAAGAAATCTCAATCCTTTCAGGTAGCGGAAAATAAAGATTATTATCTATGCACCTGTAAGCGAACCAAGAACCCCCCATACTGTGATGGGTCTCATTCTAAATAAAAAATAGATTAGTTAATTTTTTTTAATTGATCTATGGAGCTTTTAAGCGAATGCAGATTATTGCTTTCGCGTTTACTTTGATCCAAATCTTCGCTCAAGATTTTTTTAACTGATTCAATGGCAACTACAGTAGCTACTTTTTTAACTTGATGTAAAGCTTCATTTTTAGATTGATTAATTTTTTCCAAAATATTTTTTTCTTTATTTTTTAATATATTTTCCATTTTTTCTTTTAAGCTATCCATCTCAATCTTGCTCATTTCGTTAGCACGATTCAAAATATCATCATATTCTTTTTTAGAACTATCAATTTGCTTTTGATAGTTGTTTAATAATTCCTCGCTTTGAGCTTTTAAATTTTCTGCTTCTTGGATCTTTTTTTTAATATTCTCAATTTGGTCATCTAAATTTTTTATCACCATTTGAGGTATTTTTTTGTACGCTAGAAAAAGTACAAAAATTACAAAAGATATTGCAACCCAAAAAGTAGCATCCAATGTCATAAAATTTCCTTTATTTTTTTATCTGCGATCTGATCGATATTTTTTTTAATTGAGTCTGCTCCAACGCCTGAGCTAGATAAATTTAGCAAAAGGTCATTTGCGATAGACGAGGCGATTTCTTTAATGCTATTAATAGATTTAATTTTGAAGTTAGAGATTTCTTTTTCAGAATCTTTGAGTTTTTCTTCAAGTTTTTTATTCAACTGTTCTTTTTTGATTTCAAAGTCTTGATTGATTTTGCTTTTATTATTTTCTAAAATTTCATTTGCCTCTTTTTTAGCTTTTTCAATAAAATCTAAATATTTTTTTTTAGTTGATTCAGCCTCTTCTGTAATTTTTTTTGCTTCATCTAGATAGTCCGTAATATGGTCATTTCGTTGTTCGATGGTATCTGAAAGGCGAGGATATACTACTTTCCAAATTACAATGTAAAGAACTGTAAAAGTAATAATTAACCAAAAAATTTGAGGAGCCCAGGAAGACGGATTCAATTGCGGCATACCCGCACTTCCTGCAGCATCAGCCGCAGAGCTGCTAAATAGTATTATTAAAAATAAAGCCCTCATCAATTTTTAATATTTAGAATGCAAATAAAATAATTAACGCAACCACCAATCCGAAAAGACCCGTAGCTTCTGCAAGAGCAAATCCTAATAATAAATTTGGAAATTGCTTTTGTGCTGCAGAAGGATTTCGAATTGCTGCGGATAGAAAGTTTCCGAAGATTGTTCCAATCCCAACACCTGCTCCTGCTAATGCGATCGCTGCCAATCCGGCGCCGATCATTTTTGCTGCTGCTAGTTCCATTTTTTCCTCCTTTGTTAATGATGTAAATGTAATGCATCATTTAAATAGATGCATGTTAAAATAGCAAACACATATGCTTGAAGAAAAGCTACCAAAATTTCTAATCCATTTAATGCAACAGAAAAACCAAATGGTAACCAACCTCCAACTAAACCTAAACTAACTACAAATCCTCCAAAAACCTTTAACATAGTGTGTCCCGCCATCATGTTTGCAAATAATCGAACAGACAAACTAATTGGTCTACTAAGATAAGAAATAATTTCGATGACTACGATTAATGGTAACAACACAGCTGGAACTCCTGAAGGAACAAAAAGTTTTAAATAGCCAAAACCATGTTTAACAAATCCAATTACCGTAACTCCTATAAATACAAAAAAGGCAAGAGCGAATGTTACAATGATATGGCTAGTAACTGTAAAGGAATACGGTAGCATTCCAATCATGTTGCTAAACAGCACAAACAAAAACAAGCAAAGAATAAATGGAAAGTAAGGTCTAGCATCTTTCCCAGCTGTTTCTGAAATCATTTTAGAAACAAATTCGTAAATAATTTCTGCAATCAATTGTAATTTATTTGGGACTAATGATTTTTTTTGCGTTGCTAATGAAAAAAATAAAGTGATTAAACCTACAACTATGACCATAAATAAACTAGAGTTGGTAAAGGATACGTCTATGTTACCAATAATTATCTTTGGGCCTATCGTCTTAACCTCAAATTGTTGCATTGGATTTGCCATAAAATCACTCCTTATTAATCATTTTAGAAGATCGTACAATATTTAATATTCCTGCAACTGATCCGATAATAAAAAAAACTATTATAAAAATTGGCTTAGTTTCTAGCCATTTATCAATATAAAAACCAATAAAGGTTGCGACAAATACCGCAGCGACTAGTTCAGTTCCCATTTTCATGGCCATTCCAAGAATACTAGGATTGTTAGCATTATCTTTATCTTCAGAAACTTTATCTTTTTGAATTTTTTTTAAATGATTTTTTAACTCTTCAAGATCCATAGAAGATTATATTCTTACGCAACAAGCTCTTCAGCCTTATCTAGATTTACAGCAACTAATTGACTTACCCCTCGTTCTGCCATGGTTACTCCGTACAATCTATTCATCCTAGACATAGTTAAAGCGTGGTGAGTAATTACTAAAAATTTAGTTTCAGTGATTTTTGATAATTCATCAAGTAGACCATTAAATCTTGTAACGTTAGCGTCATCCAAAGGTGCATCTACTTCGTCCAAAATACAAATTGGTGCAGGATTAATTAAAAAGACTGCAAATATTAATGCTAAAGCGGTTAAAGCTTGCTCTCCACCTGATAATAATGTGATAGATTGTAATTTTTTTCCTGGAGGGCTTACTAAAAGTTCTAATCCAGCTTCTAATGGGTCATCAGATTCAATTAATTCCAACCTTGCATTACCACCTAAAAATAATTTGGTATAGACATCATTAAACTTACGATTTACCTTTTCAAAAGCATCTAGCAAACGCTCTCTTCCTTTTTGATTTAGATCATTGATTGCGCTTTTCAACTTTGAAATACCATGGACAATGTCTTTTCTATTTTCCATCATTTGATTTATTTTATTTTTTAAATCAGTAGTTTCAGTATCTGCTCTTAAATTAACTGCTCCCATAGAATCTCTTTTGTTTTTAAGTTGAGTTAAATGTGATTGAGCACTATCAACAGAAAGATCATCTATAGAATCAATTCTGCAAAAACCTTTGATACTTTCAAGATCTAAATTAAAATCTAAAAAACTCTTCTGTTTCAAATCTTTCAAATTTTTGTTTAGGCCTTCAATGATAGTTTGAAAGCGAACTTTGTTTCCATTTTTATCAAGAATACTTTGATTATTTTTTAACAAACTTTCATTTAGATCATTAATTTTATTTTCTTTATCTTGAAGCTCATTATTCAAACTCTCTTCCGTGCTCTTATAGTTTTCAATATTTTGAGATATGGACCCTCTTTTTTCAGCAAAGTTTCTAGGTTTGTTTTCTTCAACTTCTAAATCTTGTTCAAGATTTTTTAATTTAAGTTGTAATTCCTCTAATTTTTTAGTGGAGTTATCTTTTAATTCTTTCCAATTTTTTATTTCCTTCTCAATACTTTCTAATCTTTCTCTTCTTTTCGCAATTTCTTGTTTAACCAAGTCATATTTTCCATATCGAGAAGCATACTTATCCTGATGTTCATCCAAATTTTTCATATGGTCGCTTAATTCGTCCCGCAAAGATTTTTCATCAACATCTTTTTTAAAATTTAAATATTCGATAATTTTTTCAAAAAAAGTTTTTAAACTTTCTTTTACTTTATTTAATTTAGACAAAGCTTCTTGATAATCATCTGTAGATTTTTTCTCAATCTCATATGATTTTTGTTCTAAATCAAATAATTGATTTTTTTCTTCCAATAATCTTTTTTCATTAGTAGAAGAGTTAGAAATAATTTCTTTTTCTCTATCCGAATCTAGCAAGCTAGACTTTATTTCTTTTTTTATTTTTTCTATTTCAATTTTTGATCTATTTTCATCCGTGACAGTTTGATCGTATTCAATTTTTAATTTTTGTAACTGGGCAGAAATATCCGAGGTTTTTTTTGATAATGGTTTTAATTCATTTTTTAAATTTTGAATTAAATTTGAATTATGATTTTTTTCAATATTTAATGAGCTTATATCATCTTCTATTTCATTTAATTTATCTGAATTTTCTTTAGTTTCTCTTTCTAGATTTTTTGCATTTAAATATACAAGTGCAGCTTCATATCTTTTTATTTCATCTGAAATTTCTTTATATCTTGATGCTTCTTCTGCTTGCTTATATAGATTTTTTAATTGGTTTTCAGTTTGCTTCATTAAATCATCAGCTTTTTTTAAATTATTTTCAGCTGCGTTTAATCTTAGCTCAGCTTCATGTCTTCTCACATGAAGACCTCCAATGCCCGCTGCTTCTTCTAATATTGCTCTTCTATCCGTAGGTTTTGCGGTGATTAAAGCTCCAACTCTACCTTGACTGACCATAGATGGAGAGTGGGGCCCAGTAGATAAATCCGCAAATAGAATTTGAATATCTTTTGCCCTTACCTCTTTACCATTAAGGTAATATTTTGAACCCTTATCTTTTTCTAACTTTCTTTTGACTTCAATTTCAGCAAAAGATTTGTATTGAGGTATAGATTGATCATTTTCTAATTTCAAAACTACCTCACAAATATTTTTAGATGGACGACTAGAGGTTCCGTTAAATATAACATCCTCCATACCTGAGCTTCTTAAACTTTTTGCAGAGGTTTCTCCCATGCACCATTTTATAGCTTCCACGATGTTTGATTTTCCACAACCATTAGGACCTACAATTCCGGTTAAACCCTTTTCAAAGATAAAATATGTCCGATCCGCGAAGGATTTAAAACCAGATACCTCTATTTGTTTGAACTTCATAAGTTAAAATAGCTTACTTAAAAAAACATCTAATTCTTTAAAATCTAAACTTTTATTATATTTTTTTTCATTAATGATTATAGTTGGAGTCGAATCAATACTGTACTTTTTTTGTCCGCTAATTCTACTTTTTAAGATAATATCTTCATTAGATTTGTTTTTTAAACAATTATCGAATTGAAAACCTATCAAATTAAATTCTTTAGATATTAATTGAAGGTTACCATTAAGCTCTTCTAAGGATTTAGCATTAAGCCATTTTTTTTGAGTTTTGTAAACTTCATCTAAAAATTTTGGCTGATTCTTTAAATCTAAACATCTTTGAATTTTAGCCGCATTTAGCGCAGGTAGATCTAATGGAAAATCTTTTAATTGCACATATATATTTCCACTTGCTAAATATTTATCTAAAATTTTAGGCAAAACATTCAAATGGAATTGTGCGCAATGAGGACATGTGAGTGAAGAGAACACTTCTATTTTAACTTTGGCATTTGGCTGTCCATATTCCAAAAAATCCTGAGCTCTACCAGTATTGGCAATAGAAAAAAATAATAAAACAGAGATACCAAAATTTATTATAGATTTAAATTTAATCATTTTTTAAAAAAAATTTGATAATTTTTTCTTTAATTCTTCATCACTAATTTGTTCTAATTTATCTTTTATATTTTTAGTAGCATTTAGTTTTTTTTTATCATTAAGATTATTTTTAGAAGTTTCAAACGGATTTACGATGATTTTTTGAACTAAGTTAAATCCAAAAAATGAATTAACTTTATTGATGATTTCGTCTCTAGAGTAATCAACATCGATTAAAAATTGACGAGGCACCTTTAGAGTTAGAGTATTATTATCCTTATTTGAAGAATTTAGTTTAGAAGGCGTACATTTTTGTGCCAATTCATTTCCTACAATGTTATTCCATGATTTTTTAATCGATACTATTGAGCAAGCTTGGTTTTTTTGATCTAAGTTTTTAATACTAACATTTAAAAATGATTTAATAGGTTTTAAATAGCTAAAGTTTTTATTAATTTTTATTTTTTGCATTATGAGTCAAACAATATCAAAAAAAATAGTTCACTGGTACCATAAACACAAAAGAAACTTACCTTGGAGAAAATATAAAAATAAAAAAGACAAAGTTTATAAAACTTTAGTAAGCGAATATATGCTTCAACAAACAAAAGTGATCACAGTAATACCTTTTTTTAATAGGTTTTATAAGGAAATACCCAATTTAAGAAAATTATCAAAAACGAGTTTAAATAGAATCTACAAACTGTGGCAAGGCTTAGGTTATTACCGTAGAGCTAGATTTCTTTTATCCACATCAAAAATAATCATGAAAAAATTTAATGGTAAAATACCATCAAATTATTCGGATCTGATCACATTACCAGGGATAGGTGATTATACGGCAAAAGCTATCTTATCGATTGCACATGATAAAAGCGAAATAGGAATTGATGGAAATGTAAAAAGATTGATTTCAAGAATATTTTTTAAAACAAAAAATTTAAATTACGAAAAATCTGTAAACAAATTAAAAATTAATAAAAATCAAGGTGATCTTATGCAAGGTTTGATGGAACTTGGTGCTTTAGTTTGCCTTCCCCAAAACCCTCTATGCTCACAATGTCCTATTAATCAAACTTGTAATTATAACAAGCAAACAAAAAATAAGAAAATTGAAAAAGTAAAGTTTAATATAAAAAAAATAAAAAAATTTTATGCCTTTATTATATTAAAAAAAAATGAAAAAATTTTATTAAATTTTGAAAGAAATCTAGGTCCTTTAAAAAATTTTATAAACGTACCTATTTTTCCTAGACAAGAAAAAATTAATAATTGTCTTAAAAAAATAAGTCACAAAGCTTCAATGTATGAAAAAATAAAGACCATTAAAATTCATATCTCAAATTTTTGCGCAGTGATTGATTTGTATAAAATTTATTTGAATAAAAACTTTGCAGTTAAAAAAAATTATTTCTATGTTAATAAATTAAAATTAAAAGATTTTTTTGTATCAAATTTTTTAAAAAAAATTTTAAAAGAATCCGGATATAATTTATGAAAAAAAAAATTGGAATTATAGGAGGGGGGGTTGCTGGTTTAATCCTTGCCTGTTTTTTAAAAAAAAATGAGAATTATGAATTTCAAATTTATGAAAAAGATCTGTTTAATGTTGATAGTTTTAATGGAGTACAATTAACACCAAACTCTGTTCAAATATTAAATAACTTATACTTTGGTCAATTTCCCAGAGAAAATCTTTGCGAAATTAAAAAAATATTATTTTACGATGGCTTAAAAAATAACTTAATTTCTAACTTAAACTTACAGTATCTTTATAAGTCAGGAGACTCTTATATTACATTGAACCGTAATAATTTAATAAGTTTTTTTATAGAAAAGTTTAATTTAAGTGAAAAAATTTTAAGAAACAAGGTTAGCTCTATCAACTATGAGCAGAGTTCCATAATTTTAGATAATAAAGAAAATGTTAAGTTTGATTATATTTTTTTATGTGATGGTGTTTTTTCAAAACTACACCCAAATGCAGAGGACAGCTTTATTTACAGCGGTTATTCGGCCTATCGAGGAACAATTAATCAAAAAAAGTTAGAAAATTTTGATCAAATAAATCTTTTATTTTCAAAAAAATTTCATTTAGTTTTTTATCCAACGGATAAGAAAGGCAATCTTTCATTTACTTTAGTTTTAAACAATCAAAAGTTAGAAGACAAAATTAATGATAGTTTATTAGAAAATTTAAAAAAAGTTTTTCAGGATAAAATTCAATATCCATTTGATCAAATTTTTAGTGCAAAAGAAGTTACTTATTGGCCAATTTTTACAAGAGGTAAAATTTTTTATGGATTAAATAATGTTTTTTGCTTAGGGGATAGCGCTCATGGATTTTTACCAACGAGAGCCCAAGGATTTTCTCAAGCCATTGAAGATGCATACGTTTCTTATAACTTATTAATACAAAACAAATTAACAAATAATAATTTAGAGTCTAATAGATTAAAAAGAATTCAAAATATCATCGTTAACTCTAATAGAAATATTTTTTGGTTTCACATTGAAAACCCATTTTTAAGAATCGTTAGAAATATTTTAATTAAGTTGATATGTAAGTTTGATTTAATTACTTATTTTTTTAATAGAAAAATTTTTAATTTTAAAATGAAATTATAAAGCTTCTCTTATTTTTTTTCTTAATAAATCGATAGGAGTAAGTTTGCCTTCAAAATTAAAATGCCAGTATAGCCAACCATTGCAAGATGGTAAGCCCTCAACCGCCGCACCTACTTGATGAATAGATCCTTTAATATTATTACAATTAATAGAGCCATCGACTCTTACCTTGGCTGTAAATTTTTTTTTAATATCAAATAAATTCAAACCAGGCTCTACCAAGCCACTTTCAACCAAATATCCAAATGGTATTCTTTTCTCATTCTGTTTATTTTCAATAATTTCTAAATTTGAATTTTCCAAGGGTTTTACTTGATGTATTCTTTTTTCTGCATATTTGAAATAATTATCATTCATTTCAATACCAATAAATCTTCTACCTAATCTTGTTGCGACCGCTCCGGTAGTGCCTGTTCCCATAAAAGGATCAAGAATAAGGTCATTCTTCTTTGTTGAACATAACAGTACACGTTGCAAAAGTTCTTCTGGTTTTTGTGTTGAATGAACTTTTTTATTTTTATCTTTATCTTTAATTCTTTCTTGTCCACTACAAATTGCGATATTCCAGTCTGATCTTAACTGTTTGTCATCATTAAAAGTTTTTAGGGATTTATAATTAAATGTATATTTTGATTTTTCTGATTTTGCTGCCCATATTAAAGTTTCATGTGCATTAGTTAATCTTTTTCCTCTGAAGTTTGGCATAGGATTTTTTTTATTCCAAACAACGTCATTTAGAATCCAAAAACCTTGATCTTGTATTATTTTTCCTAACCTAAAAATATTATGATAAGAACCTATAACCCAAATAGATCCATCTTTTTTTAAAATTCTTTTACACTCTTGCAACCAACTTTGTGAAAAGTCATCGTATGCACTAAATGATTTAAATTTATCCCAACTATCATTTACCGCATCTACTTTAGAACAATCAGGTCTTAATAGATTATTTCTTAACTGAAGATTATAAGGAGGATCAGCAAAAATTAAATCTACACTATCAGATTCAATTTTTTTTAATTCATTTAATGAATCTCCCAAAATCAAGCTTAAATTGCCCATTGTCTGTTTCAACCCTGGGTAGAATAAACTTAATTTTTACCTATTTGTCAATTTGAGATTTATTTATTAGTGTTTATTGAGTTTTCTGACTCAATATCTTGTATATCGGAGCAAAACTCTTCCTGTGATGCTTGGATATTCCATGCTTTGTTAGTGCCATCATATGATTTTTTGTTCCGTATCCAGAATTTTTATCCCAGTCGTAAAAACAAAAATCTTTAGAAAGTTTTAGCATTAAATCATCTCTATAACATTTAGCTACGATGGATGCGGCTGCAATTGATGGATATATAGAATCTCCTTTTATAACTGGGATAATATTTTTGTTTAGTTTATCAAAACTATGTGGTCCATCGACTAAAATTTTATACTTGTCGATGTTTTTAAATTTTTGTACAGCTCTTCTCATTGATAAAAAAGTAGCCTGTAAAATATTTATACGATCTATTTCATCTACTTCTGCTACTCCTATATGAAAAACAGAATTCGATTTAATTAATTTTAATATCTTCTCTCTTTGAATCTTTGTAAGTTTTTTTGAGTCATTTAAATTTTTTGTATCAAAATTATTATTTAGTATGACAGCGGCTGAAACTACAGGACCCGCAAGAGGACCTCTGCCAACTTCATCTACACCGATAACATATTCTGAGATTTTGTTTTCTTCAGTTAATTTTAGCATTTAAAATATTATTATTATCAATATATTTTTTAAATTCTTTAAGATCTTCCCAAGAAAATTTTTTTTGATCAGCCTGTCTTAAAAGAAAAGCAGGGTGAAAGGTAGGTATCGTTTCATAGACTTTATTTTTTATTTTGATTTGTAACCAAGAACCTCTAATTTTTGTAATTGAATATTTTTTATCAAAAAAAGACTCTAAAGCTGTTGAACCCAAAAGTAAAATAACTTTAGGATCTATAATTTCAATGTGTTTTTCAATTAATGGTCTGAATAATTGTATTTCTTGTATAGTTGGTTTTCTATTGTCGGGCGGTCTAAAGTTCACGACATTAGTTATATAAACTTGATCACGCAATATATTGATTGCTGCAAGCATTTTATCAAGTAGTTGACCAGCCTCACCTACAAAAGGTTTATTTAATTTTTCTTCATTAAATCCAGGCGCTTCTCCAATAAGCATAATTTTTGAATTTAAATTACCATCTGAAAAAACAAGATTTTCTTTTTGTTTATTATAAATGTAGCTTTTATTTTCTATTTCTTTTTTTAGTATTTCAAGTTCTTCAATTTTATTATTTATCTTTTCCTTAAAAATTATTCTGTCATAAACACCAATAGAGTGATAATATTCGAAAACTTTATTTGTAAGCTCTTTTTTCATAAAAAATGATTAAAACGATTCCCAACCCAAAATATATAAAAAAAATATTTTTGCTTATTTTTTTTATTATATTTTATGGGAGTTATTCATATGCCTTTCCTTTTGTTGGTAATAAAATATCGGATCATATTTCATCAGATTATATTAAAAATTATCTATATGGTTCCCTAGAATTGAATCTTAAAGATTACAACTCTGCGTTTAATTCTTTTAATGAAAGCAAACCCTACAAAAATGAGCATAACTATTACAATTACAAATATGTAGTTTCTATGATTAATAAAAAAAACGTCGAAGGAGCCACGTTATTTATTAATCGTTTAGAAAAAAAATATCAGGAAAATTATTTATTTAAATTAATTCAAGTTTCCCACTTAATTAAAAAAGAAAAAACTAAAGAAGCAAAAGAGAAAATAGCCCAGTTAGGTTATATTGATGAAATTACTTATGAATTAAACGAATTATTAAAATTTTGGATCGCTCTTATTGATACTCCCAAAGATAAAAGAACTGCTGAAATTTTAAAATATCGTTCAAGATTCAAAAATATTGAAATAATTAATAAATTACTTGGATTCATGTATATCCAAGATGAAAAAAATCTTTCATCCATAACTAACCAAATTCTTAATTCCCAAAATCTTTTAAGATATCAAATTTTTATTTCATGGGAGATGCAAAAAAAAGGAAATATAGAAGAAGCCAAAAAAATTTTAGAAAACAGCTATGATAAAAATTATAGTAATATTTTATTAAGACAATCTATTCTGAGTTTAAAAAATGGAGATAAAAAAATATCTACTTTTTATCATGCAGAAGATCTATCAAACGTAATCTCAGAAATTTTTTATATTTTTGCAAATTTATATCAAAGTAATAATGATATTAACTTTTCGCAAATTTTACTATCTATTTCTGAGTATCTAAATAAAAATTTTGTTTCTAATAAACTATTAGAATTTGAAAATTTATCGATAGATAACAAAGAATTTAAGTACCCAGCAAACTTAATAACCGAGATCAAAAGTATCGGAGAAGAATACAATTGGTATATTAATTTTTTTCTACTTACCAATTCAGATCAAAACAATTTATCATCATTAAAAACATTAATAACGAAATCAAAAGAATTTAAAGATGAAAAATATTATAGTTTAGCAAATTATTATAGAATCAAAAAAAACTACAAAGATTGTATTTCAAACTTTGAAAAAATCACCGCAAATCATTTTTTAAAACTACCCGAATTTTATTATTACAAAGGAATTTGTTACGAGCGATTAAATGAATGGAACAACGCCGAAACAAACTTTAAAAAATCTCTATCCCTATCTGCAAAGCAATATGCCTTGCTCAATTATTATGGATATAGCTTGCTTGAAAAAAAAAAAGATTTTGAAAAAGCTAAAAAAATGATTTTGCAAGCCCTGGAATTATCCAATTGGCAACACGGTTATATTATTGATTCTCTTGCATGGGCTCATTATTTAAATGGAAACTATGAAGAAGCTGAAAAATTTATTGAGCAGGCATATATTAAATCACCTAATGAAGCAGAAGTTTATGATCACTATGGTGATATTTTATGGAAAAAAAATAAAGTTCTTCAAGCAAGGCATGTATGGAATAATGCTTTAAGTTTACAAGGAATTGAAGAGGAAAGAAAAAAAAACATTCAATCAAAATTAATTTTTGGATTATCCAAAAATGATTAAGTTAAAATCCTACGCAAAAATAAACTTATTTTTAAAAGTTTTAAAAAAAAATAAGTTTTTTCATAAAATACAAACACTTATTACTCAAATAAATATAGCGGATCTAATTTCTATTGAAGAAAATAAAGATCTTAAAGATAAAATTATTTTTTATGGTCCTTTCAAATCTAAAATTGAAAAAAATAACACTATTTATAAAGTTTTAAATTTATTACGGAAGCACTTTCCTATTTTGAGAAAAATTTATTTTAAAATCTTAATTAATAAAAAAATACCCCATGGATCTGGTTTAGGAGGAGCGTCATCCAACGCAGCCGTTATATTTAATTATCTTGTATTAAAATACAAAATCCTAATAAGTGAAAAAAAGAAAATATCTCTATTAAGCGAGATAGGTATGGATTGTCCACTATTTATAAATCAAAGACCAAAGTTTGTTTTTTCCTATGGAGAAAAATTTTATACTTTAAATAAAAATATCAATTTTAATGTCTTGTTGATTTATCCGAATTTAAAACTTTCCACTAAAAAAGTATTTAAACACAATAAAGTTTTTTCTAATAAAATTGTCTATAATTCATCTACATTTGATGAAAAAAAACTTAAAAAAGATTTAGTTTTTTTTAAAAATGATCTTTATGTTAGTGCATCTACATTAAGCGCTAAAATATCTGAAATAACTAATTTTATTTCTAAATTTGAAAATTTAGTTTTATGTTCAATGACTGGAAGTGGATCATGTTGTTTTGCAATTTTTAAAGATAAAAAATCCCTTTTAAATGCAAAAAAAATAGCTAAAAAACGTTTCAAAACGTATTGGACAGTAGTTACAAAAACTATTAATTAGTTATTAATTTTGGGGCTTAGCCAAGCGGTAAGGCAACGGGTTTTGGTCCCGTCATCCTAGGTTCGAATCCTAGAGCCCCAGCCACTTAAATGATTTCGGATCTTAAAGAAAACAAAGATGCAGTTCTTATCTATGATATTTTAAATCATGATGAGTCAGAAATTAAATGTAGATTTGTTGGGGGTTGCGTCAGAAACGCTTTATCTGGTAAAGAAATTACCGATATAGATTTTGCAACAGTTCTTGAACCTAATCAGGTCGAAGATAAATTAAAAAAAAAACAAATTAATTACGATAACACAGCAAAAAAATATGGCTGCATAACTATTAAGCTTAATAATAATAAAATTGAAGTTACCACTTTACGAAGAGATTATAATCAAGATGGAAGACATGCAGAGATTGTTTTTACAAAAGATTGGAAACAAGATGCGCTTAGGAGAGATTTATCGATTAATGCTATTTATTCTGACTTAGAAGGAAATTTAATTGATCCATTTCATGGCGTGGAACACTTAGAGAGTGGCAAAATTGTATTTATCGGAGATCCGAAGAAGAAAATTAAAGAAGATGCTTTGAGAGCTTTAAGGTATTTTAGGTTTTTTTCAGAATTTTCTAAACATGAACATGACCCATATGTTTTAAAAGCTATTCAGAATAATTTTGATTTAATTGAAAAACTTTCCAAGGAAAGATTGATAGAAGAATTAAAAAAAATTTTATTATCTAATTCTATTTATAAAATTTTTGACCATGAATTTTCTAAAGATTTTTATTTAACGCTTTATAAAGGAATTAAATATTTTAGTCGTTTTAATTTCTATAAAAAAAATAAAAATTTAAATTTTAGTTTTGACTGGGTCATATTATTATCCATATTTTTAATTGATCAAACAAACAATTTCGAAAAATTTGTAAAAAATTTTCATTTATCAAATGAAGTTAGAAATAGGCTTGATCAAATACAGAAGCAATTTACATTTCGAACAACACAAGCTCCCGATAAAATTGAAACAATTTTAAAAAAAGTACCCATATTTGGAAAAGATGCTGTAATTGACTTTATTAAGTTTCAATATTTAGTTTGCGATAATTATAAGTATGAACTGTTTCAAGAAAATTTATCAAAGATTGCTAATCAAAAAAAACCAGAATTTGAGTTTGATGCTAATCTTTTAATACAGCGAGGTTTTAAACAGGACAGTCGATTAGGGGATGCAATTTCTTTTTTAAAACACAGATGGGTTTCTAATAATTATGAAATTAAAGATAAAGACGTTGAAGACGCTATTAAGTTATATAAGTAACTAAATATATTTTACCTGAATAATTTCGTAAGTTTTTAAACCTGATGGAGTTTTCACCTCGACAAATTCACCTTGGTTTTTACCTATGAAACTTTTGGCTAACGGTGATTGGTAAAAAATTAAACCCAGTTTTGGATCAGCTTCATCTTTACCAACTATTTTAACTTCTATGTTTTTGTTTTCCTCTAATTCTTTAGCTAAAATTGTAGAACCAAATATTACCTTAGTGTCTTTTTTTAGTTTTGTTACATCGATGACTTGGGCATTCGCTATACTAGTTTCAATTTCTTGAATTCTTCTTTCGTTAAGACCCTGTTCTTCTTTTGCAGCATGATACTCTGCATTTTCTTTTAAATCGCCATGAGATCTTGCTTCGGAAATGGCTTTTACAATTTTAGGTCTTATTACGTGTTTACGTTCATCAAGTTCTTTTTTAATTTTTTCAAGTCCTACAATAGTGATTGGTTCTTTATCCATTATCTTTTAATTACCATTTTACTAGTGGTGGTAAAGACATAAATATAGCTTCTATGTTGCCACCAGTATTTAGACCAAATTTGGTTCCTCGATCATAAAGTAAATTAAATTCCGCATACCTTCCTCTTTTGATCAATTGCAGATTTTTTTGGTTTTTATTCCATTTTAAGTTTTTTTTTAATCGGATGATATTTGTTGAAACATTTAAAAATGTTAACCCAACATCTTGTACAAAGTTAAAATTTTTATTCCAATTATTATTTAAGTAATCAAAAAAAATTCCACCATCGCCTCGTGGTTCTTGTCGATGTTCCAGATAAAAATATTTGTCACAGTTTTTGCTAAATTGATTATAGTAATCCTTATTGTGGCCATCGCACATTTCTTTAATGCTTTTATGAAATAATTTTTTTTGTTTTGCATCTTGAATGCAAGGGGTCATATCCATACCGCCCCCAAACCATTGTGTTGAGGTTTCAATATATCTGGTATTAAAATGAAATGATGGAATATGAGGACTCTTAAAATGTGCAACCAAAGAAATACCAGAAGCCCAAAATTTATTATTATTATTTTTAGCTCCAGGAATTTGCTTTGCGAAATTAGGATTTAGTGTTCCAGATACAGTGGACACATTTACGCCAACCTTTTCAAAAATTTTACCATCACGAAAAATAGACATTTCTCCACCGCCTTCACTTTTAACTTTGCTTCGATTCCATTTCTGAACTTTAAATTTTTTTTTATTTTCGAATTTAAGATAAGTGTCACAAATAATTGTTCTCAAATTGTAAAACCATTCTTTTGCAGTAATCTTTTTATCTAGCATAGCTAAGTTGCCTCGTTGCTTCACTAGCCGCCATCGATACTGCTGATGCCAGGTTAAGTGATCTTGTTTTTTTAGAAATTGGAATATTCACTTTATTAATTAATATATCATGAATTTTTTTTGGAACCCCTTTAGTTTCACTTCCAAACAAAAGAGTGTCGTTATTTTTAAATTGAAAGTTAAAATAAGGTTTATTTGATTTTGTTGTTAATAATATTATTTTATCTAAATCTTTTTCTTTTAAAAATTCATCGAAATTATCATAATATTTAATGTTACATTCTTTTAAATAATCCATATAAATTCGATCTAATTTTTTATAATTCATCACATACCCAAGAGGTTTAATAATTTCTAAATTTACATTTAGGCAAGCGCATATTCTTATTATTGCTGCTGTATTTTGAGGAATATCCGGTTGATATAGTGCAATATTTATCATTATTCACAGTATTTATGCGTCATTGTGGAGATAAAAATTTATCTATTTTTTTTAATTTATAGTTTAGATTATATACGTATTTATTTTTATGAGCAAAGATTCGACAGATAAAAAATCAACCCGAAGAGACTTCATTCATGTAGCCGCTTCAGCTGCTGGTGCTGTAGGAGTGGGATGTGTTGCGTGGCCTCTTATTCATCAAATGAATCCGGATGCATCTGTAAAAGCATTATCTTCAGTTGAAGTAGATTTAAGCAAACTAAAAGAAGGTCAAGATATGACTGTCATGTGGAGAGGTAAACCAGTTTTTATAAGAAGAAGAACAAAAGATGAAGTAGCTAAAGCTAGATCTGTTAGTTTAAAGGATCTTAAAGATCCTCAAAAAGATGAAGCAAGAGTAAAAAAAGGGAAAGAAGAATGGCTAATTATGCTAGGAGTATGCACACACTTAGGATGTGTTCCGTTATCACAACAAGGTGAATACGGAGGATGGTTTTGCCCTTGCCATGGGTCTCACTATGATATTTCTGGAAGAATTAGAAAAGGGCCAGCACCTAATAATTTAGAAATACCAAAATATGAGTTTGTTTCAGACACGAAAGTTGTTATTGGATAAAATTTATGAGCAGCACTGATTATAAACCTACATCAAAACTAGCAAAATGGTTTGATGAAAGATTACCGCTTTTAACATTATATCATGGCCATTTAAGACAGTACCCAACGCCAATAAATTTAAATTACTGGTGGACTTTTGGTGGAATACTTACGTTTTGTCTAATAACTCAAATTATTACAGGAATCATTTTAGCCATGCATTATACGGCTCATGCAGGTTTTGCTTTTGGAAGTGTAGAGCACATTATGAGAGATGTGAACTATGGATGGATGATAAGATATATTCATGCAAATGGTGCATCTATGTTTTTTCTTGCAGTGTATATTCATATCTTCAGAGCACTTTATTATGGCTCTTATAAATCACCTAGAGAAGTAATTTGGATTATTGGTATTTTAATTTATGTTTTAATGATGGCCGCGGCATTTATGGGATACGTTTTGCCTTGGGGTCAAATGAGTTTTTGGGGAGCAACAGTTATCACAAATCTTTTTAGTGCTATTCCTTTAGTGGGCGAGAGTATTACTCAATGGTTATGGGGTGGTTTTGCCGTTGATAATCCTACATTGAATAGATTTTTTAGTTTGCATTATTTAATACCTTTTTTAATTTTAGGATTAGTTATACTTCACGTTTGGGCTTTACATGTTCCTGGAAATAATAATCCTTTAGGAATTGATTTAAAAAAAGATAAAACTGATACAGTTCCTTTTCATCCTTATATTGTAATAAAAGATCTTTTTGCTCTCTTAGTATTTTTAATTATTTTTTCAGGTTTTGTTTTTTATGCACCGAATGTTCTTGGTCATTCAGATAATTACATCCCAGCTAACCCACTGATAACACCATCGCATATAGTGCCAGAATGGTACTTGCTTCCTTTCTATGCAATTCTAAGATCTGTTCCTGATAAACTTGGTGGAGTACTCTTAATGTTTGGAGCTATTTTTATTTTATTTGTTTTGCCTTGGTTAGATACATCAAAAGTTAGATCGGCAGTTTTTAGACCTATCTATAAACAATTTTATTGGTTACTTGTAATAGACGTAATTGTGCTAGGATATATGGGCGCACAGGCTCCAGAGGGAGTTTATTTAATCATCAGCAGAGTAGCTACTATTTATTATTTTGTTCATTTTTTAATTATAATGCCAGTTTTAGGATTTATAGAAAAAACAAAGCCAGTGCCAATTAGTATAGCTGATCCAATTCTTGGAGGATCAGGTAATAAATCTTTTGCTAAAAAAAACAGGAACCTACATTGATTAAAAAAATACTAATTTTTATTTTTATTACATTTGCTCTTCAAGTTAATGCCTATTCTGCTGGAGATCAGCAAAAGCTATTGAAAGTCGATTGGACTTTTCATGGAGTATTTGGAAAATTTGAAAGATCTTCATTACAAAGAGGTTATCAAGTTTACAAGGAAGTGTGCGCTAGTTGCCATTCCATGCAATATTTGAGCTACAGAAACTTAGGAGAAAAAGGTGGACCGGAGTTTTCTGAAGCAGAAGTAAAAGCATTAGCGTCGCAATTTCAAATCAAAGACGGTCCGAATGCACAAGGAGAAATGTTTGAAAGACCAGGAATACCATCTGATAAATTTAAAAGTCCTTTCCCAAATGAAAACGCTGCAAGAGCAGTAAATGGTGGAGCTTATCCTCCAGATTTATCTGTTATTGTTAAGGCTAGACCAGGAGGAGCTGATTATATTTATTCAGTTTTGATGGGTTATGAAGAAAAAGTTCCAGAAAATATAAAATTAGATTCTGGAGTTTATTATAATAAATACATGCCAGGAAATAAAATTAGAATGCCGAAACCAATCAATGATGGTGCTGTTGAGTATTCTGATGGCACAAAAGCTACAGTGGCTCAGTTATCAAAAGATGTAACCGCATTTTTAACTTGGGCAGCGGAACCGCATTTGGAAGCAAGAAAAAGAATTGGTTTTAAAACGATCTTGTATTTAATTATTTTCAGTATTTTGGTCTATTTCTCTATGAGAAAAATTTGGTCAAGTATTGAATCTAAAATGTAATATATCCCCATCTTTTACTTCATACTCTTTACCTTCTATTCTAAATTTACCATTTTCTTTACAGCCTACTTCACCATTAAATTTAATATAATCTTCATAAGACATAACTTCAGCCTTAATAAATCCTTTTTTGAAATCCGAATGTATTACCTCTGCAGCATCAGGAGCTTTGCAGTTTGTTCTTACAGTCCAGGCTCTACTTTCTTTAGGTCCCGCTGTAAAATAGGTGATCAAGTCCAAACTTCGGTAACTAGATTGAATCATCCGATCTAGACCAGTTTCTTTTAACCCAAGATCATTCATAAATTTTTTTGCTTCATCATCATTTAAATCATTTATTTGTTGTTCAATTTCTGCTGAAATTAAAATTACTTCGTCTTCTTTAAGTGAATCTTGAACTTGCTTTGTGTATTTATTACCTGCAGCGACACTTTCTTCATCAGTATTACATACGATGATTCTTGGCTTTAAACTTAAAATTCCAGTAGATCTTATAAGCTTAGGGTCATATTTTTTTTTAATTTCATGAAGTTTATTTCCTTTTTTTAAAATTTCATAACTTTCATTTAGTAATTCGTCTATTGGTTCTACTTCGGATTTATTTTTCTTTTTCTTATCAATTCTTTTTTCCAAGGATTCTAAATCTGCGAGCATTAGTTCTGTCTCAATGATTTCCATGTCTCGTATAGGGTCTACATCTTTATTTACATTTTGAATTTTTTCAGAATCAAAGCATCTTAATAAATGAACGATTGCATCCACCTCTCTGATATGGGATAAAAATTTATTTCCTAAACCTTCTCCTTTAGAGGCACCTGCTACCAAACCAGCGATATCTACAAAAGTAATTAAAGTATTAATTTTTTTTTCGGATTTAGCTATATTTGAAATTCGATTTAATCTTTCATCAGGGACGATAACCACGCCAGTGTTTGGTTCAATCGTACAAAATGGAAAATTAGCCGCTTCCGCATTTTTCGATTTTGTTAAAGCATTAAAAGTTGTCGATTTACCGACATTTGGTAACCCAACTATTCCGCATTTAAAACTCATAGATTAAGCGTTTACTCTACTAGAAAATAGATCTGTTTGTTTATCTATTAATAAATTAAAATTTACTAAAATTTTATCTATTGATTTTTCTATTATTTTTTTTTCATCTGCAGAAAAATCATTGAGCACATGTTTATCTACTAGATGTTTGCTACCAGGGTGGTTAATGCCTATTCTTATTCTATTAAAGTTTTCACCTATATTTTCAGCAATAGAATTAATTCCATTATGCCCTCCACTAGAACCTCCACATTTACATTTAATTTTGCCCAAGTTTAGATCTAGATCATCATGAAAAACAAAAATATTTTCTAAATTAATCTTTTGATAACTCATAATTTCCTGAACACTTGAGCCTGAAAGATTCATAAAAGTTAATGGTTTTAGTAAAAAAATTTTGACTTTATTGATTTCACCATAGGTCAATAGTCCTTTATATTTTGATTTTTGTTTTGAAAATTCAAATTTTTTATTGAGGGCATCAATAATCATAAACCCAATATTATGGCGATTGAACTTATGTTTGGGATCTGGATTTCCAAGCCCAACAAACAATAACATTTAATTATTTTTTCTTATCAGCTGGTTTTTTTTCTTCTTTTTTAGCTTCAGGTTTAGCATCTGCTTTTCCAGCAGCAGCCGCTGGAGCTGTACCAGTTGCAGCAGCACCTGGGGCAGTAGCAGCTTCTCCTTCTGCAGGTGTAGTACCATCCGCAGCAGCTTCAGCAGCTGGCTCAGGTTCTTTCACTACTGTAGGAGCGGCAACAGTACCAATTGTAAAATCTCTATCCGTGATAGTGGGCTTAACATTTTCTGGTAACTTAATTGCAGATATGTGAATACTTTCTCCAATTTCTCTATCTTTTAAATCAACTATAATTTCAGAAGGAATATTGTCTGCTGGGCAATTAAGCTCTACTTTTCTTCTTACGATGTTTAATACCCCACCTTTTTTTAACCCAGGGCAATTTTCTTGATTCATGAATTTTACTGGTATCCATACGATAACTCTTGTTCCTTCAGATAGCTGCTGAAAGTCAACATGAATAGGTTGATTAGAAATCGCATCAAACTCTATATCTCTAGGAAGCACTTTGTATTTTTTACCATCGATAGAGAGATTAATAACTGTACTTTTGAAGTTAGTAGAATCTAATAATTTATTTAAAAAATTTTTTTTAATAGTTAATTTTAAGTTTTCTTTAATATTTCCATAAAGCACACCCGGTATGAACCCGCTAGATCTTAATTTATTTAAGTCAGCTTTAGTTTTAGTTTCTCTTAGTGTAGCCTCTAAGGTATTAATGTTATTAGACATAATTTTGAACAGCTTTTATTATAATTCTCTTAAAAAACAAGACACTTTTATAGGGTTAAATAATAGTTTTATTTAAATAGTTTTGACACTGATTTAGATGAAGATATTCTATTAATTGCTTCTGCAAATAGTTCTGCAATACTTAAAATTTGAATTTTTTTAGAAGATTTAGTTTTAATCTGATTATCAATAGAATTGGTAATGATAAACTTACTAATTTTGGATTTTTCAATTTTTTGAACCGCGCTACCAGTTAAAACACCGTGAACCACATAAGCATTCACATTGATCGCACCCTTTTGAATTAAGGCATCTGCAGCATTTACAATAGTTCCACCACTGTCAACCAAATCATCGATGATGATACATTTTTTATTATTTACATCTCCAATAACATTCATAACCTCAGATTTTCCAGGACCCGATCTTCTTTTATCAATGATAGCTAATTCAGCATGAATTCTTTTAGCTATTGCTCTAGCTCTTTCTACACCTCCGACATCAGGCGCAACTACTACCAGCTGATTTGATTTATAATTTTTTTTTATATGTTCTACGAAAATTGGTGCTGCAAATAAATTATCAACCGGAATATCAAAGAAACCTTGTATTTGGTTTGCGTGAAGGTCCATAGTTAAAACTCTATTCACACCTGACTCAACTAATAAATTTGCAAACAACTTAGAGCTAATAGGAGATCTTGGAGTTACCTTTCGATCTTGTCTAGCATAAGCGAAATAGGGAAGAACAGCAGTAATACTTTTTGCGGAAGCTCTTCTTAAAGCATCTACAGTAATAAGAAGTTCCATAATATTATCGTTGGCTGGACAAGAGGTGCTTTGAATTACAAATACATCCTGACCTCTCATGTTTTCATTTATTTCCACGTATACTTCGCTATCTGCAAATCGAGTTATTTTTCTATCCACTAAATTAGATTTCAAATATTTTGAAATTTCTTTGCTTAATAAAAGATTACTTGTTCCAGCTATTATTTTCATAAAATACTCTATGTTTTTACAATTATAGATAAATTTCTTCCATAGTCTTTTTCATCTTTATGCACAGATCTTCTAAAACTATAAAAATATTTTTCGTTTTTGTAAGTGTCTATATTTAATATTTCAATATTTTTCTTTGGCAACCCTAGCTTTGTTAATTTAAAGAATATGTATCCTGGTAAATCAAAATATATTTTTGAACTTCGTTTAGTAAAAAATTTTTTATAAAAAAAATTTCTAGAAATAATTTTATTTTTAAAATCTTTTTGAACTTCATAGCTTTGTTTGGATATGCAAGGCCCTATACAACAAAAAATATTTTTTAGGTTAATTTTATGTTTTTTAAATTTGAGCAATGCTGATCTCATTATATTTCTAAAGGCACCTTTCCACCCAGCATGTACACAGCAAATATATTTAGATTCTTTATCTGCAAAAAGCAAAGGAGCGCAGTCTGCAGTGAGTATTCCTATGCCAATATTTTTTTCTTTTGTGAACATTCCATCAGCTGAACCTATTTTTATTTTTTTATAGTTGGGTTTTATGGTTAAAACTTTGTTGCTGTGAATTTGATTTAATAAATATATTTTTTTTATTTTTAATTTTTTTTTAACTAAAATTAAATTTTTATGAATATTTTTTTTAATATCTTTAGATCCCAAGCCACAATTTAACGAATGATATATGCCCCTAGAATATCCTCCTTTTCTCGAAAAAAAAGTGTGTCTTACCCCTTTTAAAGAGTTAATTTTTTTGGAATAAAAATTCATTTAGATGGAGCCCACACTTGCTTGAATGACTTTAAACCGATCGCCCATTTGATCATGATTAACAAGTCTTTTCACTGATAGTATTACTTTTTCTTTGTGTTCAAAAGATGAAGAATGTTTTAAAGATTGTTTCAATCTTTCAATAACTCCATTTTTTTTTAAAAAGTTACTTTGTGTAGTTAACGTAATATTAGGTATACCTTTCTTTTTAAGGATTTGTTCAACCAAATAAAAGTTTACTAAATGGGTAATATCGCTATTTCCTGGATCGCTAAACAAATCTATTTTTTTGTGTTGTTTTAAACATTGCACTGTGTCGTAAAATTTATTTGAATAATATCCATAGTCAAAGCCAATAAACAAATTATGTTTATCGATTTTTAATATTTTTGATATTTGATTAAGCAAGCTTAACAAATCTACTGGATATTCTATAAAGTTGGTATTTTTTGGTAAATAATTCAATATTTTTTTAATATTTTTTTTTGTTTTCGTAAATTCAAAAGAAAGTTTTTTATCTTTTTTAAGCTTTATATTTTTTTCTAACCATAAATTTTTTTTCTTAACTAAATGGGTAACAGCTAAACTATCTAGCAACTCGTTAGTAAGGATAATTGTATTTTTTTTTAGAAATTTTTTTATATCTTTAATCCAACAAATATTTAAAGACTTATTATTTTGTTTCTGTCTTTTAATTAAATTAGAACTTTTTTCATATATATAGTAATTAAATTTTATTTTGTAATTGCTAAACTTATTAAGAGTTTGAATGATATCTTTAGATAGAACTCCTTCCCCAGCACCTAATTCTAAAATATTAAAAGTGTTTACTTTTTTTTCTAAAAAAAAATTTAATATATAAATAGCAATGATCTCCCCAAATATACTAGAAATATAAGGAGAAGTAATAAAATCACCATCTTTCCCAAAAATTTTTTTTTTTTGATAATAACCAAATTTTTTATGATAAAGACAAGCTTCGATATAACGATCTAATGTAATTTTATTTTGTTTTAATATTTGCGTTATTATTTTTGACATAAAAAAATAAAATTAACCCAGTTATAATCATAAAAAAACTAAGTATGGATCCCATACTAATTTTAGAAAAAATATATCCAAGCTGTATATCGGGTTGTCTAAAAAACTCTGATAAAATTCTAAAAAAACCATAAAAAATTAAAAACATGGAAGAAATAATTCCTCGTTTATTTAAAAATTTTATCATCAAGAAGTTCAAGATAATAAAAAGAAAGATACCTTCAAAAAAGGCTTCGTATAATTGTGATGGATGCCTAGGTAAGTTATCGACTTTAATAAAAATTACCGACCAAGCAACATTGGTTGGGTTACCAACTAATTCACTATTTATAAAATTAGCTATTCTACCAAGAAATAATCCAATTGGTGTAATTAAAGCAATAAGATCTGTAAAATTTAAAAAATCTATTTTGTTTTTTTTAATAAATAAAAATACAGACAAAATTATTCCGATCATGCCTCCGTGAAAAGACATGCCACCTTCCCAAACAAATAATATTTTATATGGTTTTTCAAAAAAATAATTTAGATCGTAAAATAAAACGTAACCTATTCTCCCTCCAAGTATAATTCCAAAAATGGCATAGGTGATATAATTTTCTAATAAACTTGGATTATTATTAAAAAGATTTTTTTTAGTGATCAATCTTTTTCCATAGATTACTGCAAAGATAATTCCAAATATATAAGCTAGTGAGTACCATCTAATTTCTAAATTAAAAAATTCAAATGCAACTGGATTTAAATTATTAACAAACATTATGATGGGAAAATTAATTTTACTCTCAATCCTTTACCTTTAGGATTATTTTCAATCATGATATTTCCACCGTGAGAATTTACGATATCTTGAACGATAGATAATCCTAAACCCACACTCCCATGTGCTTGTCCTCTACTTTTATCTATACGGTAAAATGGTTTTAAAATATTCTCTCTTTCTTTTTCTGGTACCCCAGGGCCTTGATCATCAACTGTTATTAGAATTGCACTCTTTGATTTTGTAATTTCTATATCTGCATTTCCAGCATATTTCATTGCATTTTCAATGACGTTGTAAATCGATCTTTTGATTAAATGCTGTCTTCCAGTGAGAAAAAAATTTTCTTTGCATTTAAGGGTAATTTTCGGGTTATTGAATTTATGATAAATTTCAGTCATCATTAAAGTTAAATTAAACTTTGTTGAAGTTTCATTGCTTTGAGAGTTAGAATAATCCAAATATTCAGAGATCATTTTTTCCATTTCTAGTATGTCATCTTTTATTCTATTCAATTTTCCTTCTTTATTTAAAATTTCTATTTGTAGTTTTAATCGAGTTAAGGGGGTTTTTAGGTCATGACTGATTCCTGATAACATGGTGGACCTTTGACTGATGTGTCTTAAAATTCTTTTTTTCATTTTTTCAAATTCGGTTATTGCCTTACGAATTTCCACTGCCCCAGAAGGTCGCATTTCTTGAGTGTAAATACCTTTTCCAAATTTTTCTGCTGAATTCGCTAAATTAGTGATAGGTCTGATTTGATTTCTTAGAAAGAGAATGGATATTAAAATCAATAAAACAGCTGGCACAATAATCCATAAAATAAAAATTCTACCAGAGGTATTCCTAATTCTATTTTTTTGAATGGTAATCTCTAACATTTCTTTTTTTAAATCTATAAATAACAAGATATCATCCCTTGAATATCTGCTATTAAACCAAAATTTATATTTAATGGAGTTTGAAAATTCTTCTAATAATAATCTATCGTAAAAACTAAACTGAGAATAGCCTTGTTCTTTTGGAATTTTATTTTTGGTAATTTTATAAAAACTTGAGGTTTTTGTATTAAAAATATTGATGAAATCAGATTTCTTATTTGTGTTTTTTTCATCCGTATAAAGTTTGATAAAACTATTAATTTCTTCAGATAAAGATTGTACTAATCTTTTATTTGTTTTAATCCATAAGCTATCAAAAAAAACTATTGCTATAATAATTTGAAATAGAAATATCGGAGTTACAATAATAAGTAAGTAACGGTAAAATAGAGTTTGAGGTAGTATTCGTTTAAACATTCTTAGTCAGACCAAAGAACGTAACCATTTCCACGAACTGTTTGAAGATAAATTGGGTTTTTAGGATCAGGTTCAATTTTTTGTCTCAACCTTGTTATCATAACATCGATCGCTCTTTCATTTTTTAAGCCTACGATGTTAGCTAAATTGCTTCTTTCAAAAACTTTGCCAATGGAGATGACCATTTTTTCTAAAATAGTCACTTCCGAAACATTTAATTTTTCAGTGACTTTATTTCCAATGATAATCATTTTTTTTAAATCAACTTTTTTATCTCCAAATTTGATAATATGAACGCCTTTTTTATTAACCTGAATTCTTTTTAAAATACTTTTAATTCTCAATAAAAGCTCTTTTGGCTCAAAAGGTTTAGGTAGATAATCATCAGCACCTGTCTCTAATCCAGATATTCTATCAGAAGTCTCCCCCATAGCCGTAAGCAAAATAATTGGCTGGTCATTTTTTTGTTTTATTTCTTTTGTTAATTCCAACCCACTTTGACCTGGCATCATGATGTCCAGAACAATTAAATCAAATTTAATTAAAGATAGCTTTTGTTTGGCATCAGCAGAGTCTTTTGCGGTTGAGACATAGTAGTTTTCATTTTCTAAAAATTCTTTTAGTAGTTCTCTAATTCTTTCATCATCATCTACCACCAAAATATGTTTTTTTTGATCAGTCATTATTGTGCTACAATTTTTAAAAGAACTTTTTTAAAACTTATAACTTCATCCGTTGTACAGTTTTTAAAAGCTTTCAAAATTCTATCCTTTTGGATCTCAAAAATCTCATTATATAAAGCGTTACCTTTTTCACTTAAAAAAAGTAAATTTTCTCTTGCGTCTTTTTCACTTTTTTTTTGTACTATAATATTATTATTTTTTTTTTTTAGTTCCTTAATTACTCTACTAAGGCTTTGTTTAGTAACTTTTAATTTTTTTAGTATATCGGTTAACTTAATTCCTGGGTTATTATCAATTAAGCTGATGAGCCTATGATGAGCTTTACCAAATCCATTCCTCTTTAGAACTGGTTCTGGATCAGAATAAGAAACTAGATAAGTTTCCATAATAAGCTCCAGAACATCTTTGATATTTTTGTCTTTGAGGTATAAAAAATCTTGAATCATGAATAATGATAGTCAGTATAATTGACTTATAATATATTCAAATATAACTTAAAAGCTAGGATATGGAACAAATTCCCTTTGATCAACGCTCAGGAAAAATATGGTTCAACGGTCAGGTGATAGACTGGAAAAATGCAAACCTTCATATTTTATCTCACGGTCTTCACTATGCTAGTTGTGTTTTTGAAGGTGTAAGAATTTATGATGGTCATATCTTTAAATTAAGAGAACACACGGACCGATTAATTTATTCTGCTAAGAGAATGGGTTTTCAGATTCCTTATACAGCGGATCAAATTGATACAGCGTGCAAAGAAATAACTAACTTGCAAAAAGTTATGAACGGTTACATTCGACCTGTTGCTTGGAGAGGAAGTGAAATGATGGCAATTTCAGCGCAAAAAAATAAAATACACTTCGCAATTGCGACTTGGGAATGGGGATCTTATTTTGATGCAAAAATTAAAGAGCAGGGTATTAAATTAAATATATCTAAGTGGAGAAGACCAGCGCCAGACACGATACCTTGGGATACCAAAGCGGCTGGATTATATATGATTTGCACTTTATCAAAACATGATGCTGAAAAAGAAGGATACAATGACTCGCTGATGCTAGATCATAAAGGTTTTGTAGCTGAGGCAACGGGTGCAAATATTTTTTTTGTTGATGAAAAAAATAAACATTTGCATACTCCAACTCCTGATTGTTTCTTGGACGGTATTACAAGAAGAACTATTATAGATTTAGCTAAAAATAATGGATACAAAATTAACCAAAGAAAAATAGAATTAAATGAAATAAAAAATTTTGACGGTTGTTTTCTCACAGGAACAGCCGCTGAGGTAACTCCAGTTTCGCAAATTGGAGAATATAGTTTTAAAGTAACACCAAGTATTAAGATTTTATCTGATTTATATAGTGGTTTTGTAAGAAAAAAATTAGCTGCCTAATCTATTGCGTGCTGGATACCTTTTTTCACGTAGTCGTATCCTGTGTAAACTGTAAGGATAGCTGCTAACCATAATATATAAATTCCAATTTTAATTCCAAACCCAAATAAAAACTGATTACCAGATTCTCCAGCCAAAAGTATTGCTATCGAAAGCATCTGTAAAAAAGTTTTTATTTTTGCAAGTTTTGAAACTGGAACCGCTACTCGAAATTTAGCTAAATATTCCCTTAGACCAGACACGAGTATTTCTCTCGTTAAAATAATAATTGCTGCGATAACATCTAATTTTTCAATAATGTTACCCATAATCAAAAGAGTTAAAGCAGTTACTACCAAAACTTTATCAGCGATAGGATCTAATAACTCCCCTAATTTAGACTGTTGTTTTAACATCCTTGCAATTAAACCATCCACAAAATCAGTAAAACTTGCAATGACGAAAACAAAACATGCTAGCCAATCAAATAATTTTCCTGGGAAATAAAATACAATTACAAGTACGGGAACAAGAATAATTCTCCCAATAGTTAAAATATTTGGAATTTTTAATTTCATAAACTTATTTTATCTTTATGAAAAAAATTGTAAATTTTTTTTGCAATACTTTCGTTAATCCCATCCACCTTTTTTATATCTTCTATACTAGCTCCCTCGATGGATTTTGCAGAGCCAAAATAGTTTAAAAGTAGTTTTTTTCTTTTATTACCAATTCCCTCTATTTCATCTAATGGAGACTTAAATAAGCTTTTAGATCTTTTTTTGCGGTGAGTCATAATAGCAAATCTATGCGCTTCATCTCTTAGTCTTTGCAGAAAAAACATGATTGGATCATTTTTATTAATATCAACAGTTCCTTTGTTCGTTATAAACTTTTCCTCTCCCTTATTTCTCTCTTTTCCTTTAGACATTGCTATAATTTTTAATTGATGAAAACCAAGTTCATCTAAAGCTTTTCTTGCAGTCGAATACTGTCCTTTACCACCATCTATTAAAAGAATATCCGGAAGATCTTCATCTGTAGATTTGATAAATTTTAGAAATCTTCTGCGCAATACTTCTGATAATATACCATAGTCATCATTCGTTTTGGTTGTAGCATTTTTTAAATTATATTTTCGGTATTTATTTTTTTGAAAACCTTGTTCTGTAAAAGCAATCATAGCTCCCACAGCACTATTTCCTTGGATATGACTATTGTCATATACTTCAATAAGGCTAGGAGTAAAATCTAAATCAAACTTATCAGCAAATTCTTTTAAAAGTTCATTATTTTTAGTAGTAGATAAAATTTTAATTTTTAAATTTTCCTCAGCATTTTTTACTGCATTTTTTACTAAGGAATTATCTTTTAGAATTGAAATTTTTATTTTTTTATTAGACTTTTTATTAAATGCCTCATTAATTAAAAATAAATTTTCTGGCTCTTCACTAATTATGATTTGATCCGGTATTTCTTTATTTTCATAAAATTGGGCAACAAATGACTCTAATATTTTTTCATTTGTTTCTTCATAGTCATGTTGAGGAAAGAAAAATTGATTACCCCAGTTTTGTTTTGAACGATAAAAGAAAACAACTACACAGCTTTTATTTTCTTTTCTAAAAAATCCTATTACATCCGCATGATGAAAATTATTTTTTTGGATATCTTGCGAAGTCTGTATTTGAGTTAAAGCTTTAATTCTATCTCTTAGGATAGCGGCTTTTTCGAATTCTAAATTTTTACTAGCTATTTCCATTTCGTTGGAAAACTTTTCTTGAATATTTTTTGACTTCCCGTCTAAAAAATTAATACATTCCTTTACCGAAAGATCATATTCTTTTTTTTCTACTTCTTTCGTGCAAGGGCCAGAGCAACGTTTAATTTGAAAAAGAATACAGGGCCTTTTTCTATTATTAAAAGTATGGTCATCACAAACTCTTAATTGAAACGTTTTTTGTAACATTTTAATTGTCCAGTTAGCTGAACCAGCAGAAGCAAATGGCCCAAAATAAATATCTTCAGTTTTATGTTTTCCTCTAAATTTTGTAAGTTGAGGCCAGTGATGACTTTTTCTTATTTGTATGTAAGGAAATGACTTATCATCTTTTAACAGTACGTTGTATTTAGGTTTAAATTTTTTTATTAAGTTTGCCTCTAATAATAATGCTTCTGCTTCGTTACTCGTTGTTATAACTTCTATATTTGAAGTAGAAGCAATCATTCTTTCCGTGCGTATAGCCTGGTGATTATTGGAGGTATAATTTAATAATCGGTGCGGAAGATTTTTTGCTTTACCGACGTAGATTACGTCTTTTTTGGAGTCAAATACTTGATAAACTCCAGGGGAATTAGAAAGTAAATTAGATTTATCTCTAAAAATTTTTTTTCCCTGTTCTAATTGATTCATTTTAAATGTTTAGATTTTGTAGTCTCGTAACCTACGCTTTCACATTCATTTGAAATATCCAGTTTTTCGACTTTGATATAAATTTTTGTAACTCTAGAATCTTTAAATATTTCTGAACATATTTCTTCACATAATGTTTCTAAAAAGTTAATTTTGTTTTTTAAAATCTTTTTTATTACTTTAATGACGTCATCATAATCAACTAAGTCCTCAATTTTTTTATCATTAATATTTAGTTTGACCGTTGAGATTTTAAGATTAAATTTTAATCGTTGTGGAGTTATTTTTTCATTTTCATAATATCCAAAAATCGACTTGGTGATAAAATTTTTTATAATAATTGACTGTTTAGTTTCAATTTTTTCCTGCCTTAGTTTTAAAATTTTACTTTTATTCATATGTTCCAATAATATCTTTTGTTTTCCAATTTAATCTTTGTCCACTATCTACAAAAATCGTTTGTCCTGTTACAGATTTATTCTCAATAAGATACAAGGCACTATTAAAAATTTCTATTTCATTTACCTTTTGTTTTAATAGGGTATTTTTAAATTGTTTTTTAAAGTGGCTTAATGATTGTCTAGTATTTTTTATAACCGGACCTGGAGCGATAGCATTTACTCGAATATCTGGAGCAAGACCCATCGCAGTTGTGGTAGTCATAAAATACAATAGATTTTTGCTTAGAGTATAAGAAAAAAATAAGGGAGTTGGTTTTAAAACTCTTTGGTCTAAAATATTAATAATATTAGGGTTATCCTTTTTTTTTAATTTTTGTTTGGAGAACTCTGATATCAGTATAGCAGCTGATTTTGCATTTACATTTATATGCTTATCCCAAGAAGTATTATTAAAGTTACTGATATGGTCATTATCAAATACAGATGCGCAGTTTATTAAATGATTAATTTTTCCTAATTTTTTTTTTGCAGTTATAAAAATTTTTTTGACATTATTTATATTTTCTAGATTTCCTTGAATCGCACAGGCTTTTACCCCAAGATCAGTAATTTTTTTTAGCACCTGTTTCGCTTCTTTATGCGAAGTATGATAGTGAATGGCAACATTAAAACCTATATTTGCAAATCTAAGAGCTAGTTCTTTACCTATTCTTTTTGCAGCGCCTGTAATTAAAATATTATTTACCATGTTCATTTTTTATATCTTTTTGAAGACTTTGTTCCAGCTTTACCTTGAGTGGATCTGCCAAGTGATTTATTCATATTTTTTATACTAGAGTTTACCGTTAATCCTAAATCAGAATTTTCCAACTTTCTAATCTCGTCTCTTATTTTAGCTGCTTTTTCAAATTCTAGATTGTCTGCAGCTGAATACATATCCTTTTTAAGTGCTTTAATATGTTTTTTTAGATTATGTCCTGGCGTTTCAAACTTATCTGTATTTAAATAATCTTTCTCATAAACACTCGCAAGAATATCACTAATTTCTTTTTTAACACTTTCTGCATTGATGTTATGTTTTTTATTATATTCTATTTGCTTGTTTCTTCTTCTTTCCGTTTCTTCTAGAGCTTTGGTTATGCTTTTTGTTTTTTTATCAGCGTAAAGAATGACTTTTCCTTCAATATTACGAGCAGCCCTTCCGATGGTTTGTATCAAAGATGTTTCAGATCTTAAGAAACCTTCTTTGTCTGCATCAAGAATTGCTACCAGTGCACATTCTGGGATATCCAAACCTTCTCTTAATAAGTTTATTCCGACTAAAACATCAAAATCTCCAAGTCGTAAGTCTCTAATGATTTCAATTCTTTCCAAGGTATCAATATCTGAATGCATGTACCGAACCTTTACTTCGTTTTCATCAAAGTACTCGGTAATATCTTCTGCCATTTTTTTAGTTAAGGTAGTAACAAGAACTCTTTGATTTTTTTTTGCAATATTTCTGCATTCAAATAATAAGTCATCAATTTGATTTTTTGCAGGCCTTATCTCAACTATAGGGTCTATTAAACCAGTAGGGCGTATTACTTGTTCTGTAAATACTCCCTTTGTTTGATTTAACTCCCAAAGACCAGGAGTTGCTGATACAAAAACGGTCTGAGGTCGCATTAAATCCCATTCTTCAAATTTTAGAGGACGGTTATCCATGCATGATGGAAGTCTAAAACCAAATTCAGATAATGTTTTTTTTCTTGTATGGTCACCTTTGTACATTCCATTTAATTGAGGAACTGTTACATGACTTTCGTCTACAAATAACAAACCGTTTTTAGGTAAATATTCAAATAGAGTAGGAGGTGGTTCACCTTTCTTTCTTCCAGATAAAAATCTTGAATAATTTTCAATACCAGAGCAGGTTCCGGTAGCTTGCATCATTTCAAGATCAAATCTAGTACGTTCTTCAATACGCTGGGCTTCTAAAAGTTTTTTTTCTTGAGTAAATTTTTCTATGGTTAATTTTAGTTCATCCTTAATTTCTTTAATCGCTTGAGCAACTGTTGGTTTAGGAGTGATATAGTGGCTATTTGCATAAACCTTAACTATATTTAATTCATCTGTTTTGTTTCCAGTTAACGGATCAAATTCTTTAATAGATAATAATTTTTCATTTTCAATTTGCAGTTTCCACGCTCTATCCTCTAAATGAGAAGGGAAAACTTCTATAGTTTCTCCTCTAACTCTAAATGTTCCCCTGTGAAAATTTTGTTCGTTTCTTTTATATTGTAACTCAACTAATCCTTTAATGACTTCTTCCCGCTGGTAGTTTTCATTTTTAATAAAAGTAAAAGTCATTTTGCTATAGGATTCAGGAGAACCAAGACCATAAATACAGGATACGCTAGAAACTATAATCACATCATCTTTTTCAAAAAGCGATCTTGTTGCTGAGTGTCGCATTCTATCTATTTGTTCATTAATTGAAGACTCTTTCTCAATATAAGTATCGGTCCTAGGAACATAAGCTTCGGGAGTATAATAATCGTAATAAGATACAAAATACTCGACTGCATTTTCTGGAAAAAAACTTTTCATTTCTCCATACAGCTGCGCCGCTAGTGTTTTGTTAGGAGCTAGGATCAAAGAAGGTCGGTTTAGTTCTTCAATGATTTTTGCCATAGTAAATGTCTTACCTGATCCGGTTACCCCTAATAGCACTTGATCTTTTAAATTCTTGATTAATCCATTATTTAACTCCTTGATAGCCGATGGCTGATCTCCTGAAGGTTTAAAATTACTAAGTATTTTAAATTTTTTTCCACCCTCTAGTTTTTTTAAAGATAAATCTTTTGTACTTTTATTAAGTGATGTATTAATCGCTTCAATTATAGACATAATTTTATGGGTATTTTATCAAGTTCTTTAGGAAGAATAAAACCATCTCCTACTATTGCTGTAACACAAAAAGCAAGAGATCTAAAGGCATCTGGAGTAGATGTAATTTCTTTAGGTGCAGGTGAACCAGACTTTGACACTCCAGACAATGTAAAAAATGCAGCGATTAATGCCATAAAAAAAGGAGATACAAAATATACTGCGGTAGATGGAACGGTAGTTTTAAAAGATGCAATTATAGAAAAATTTAAAAAAGAAAATAATTTAATTTTTAGCAGAGACGAAATCAACGTTGGAGCTGGTGGTAAACAAGTAATTTTTAATGCAATTTTAGCAACACTTGATCCAGGAGATGAGGTTATTATACCTGCTCCTTATTGGGTATCCTATCCAGATATTGTTTTATTAGCAGGAGGAACTCCAAAAATTATTGTTTGTGAAGAAAGTAATAAATTTAAAATAACTCCAGATATATTAGAAAAAAATATAACTAACAAAACCAAGTGGATCATATTAAATTCTCCATCCAATCCTACCGGCGTTTCTTATAATCAAAAAGAACTTGATGAAATTGCAGAAGTAGTAGCAAAATTTCCAAAAGTTTTAGTAATGAGCGATGATATTTATGAACATGTGGTGTTTGATAATTTTAAATTTTATACCATAGCCCAAAATACAAAAGTTAAAAATCAGGTTTTAACCGTTAACGGTGTAAGTAAATCATATGCCATGACAGGTTGGAGAATAGGGTATGCAGGTGGTCCAAAAGAATTAATTCAAGCCATGGCTAAAATTCAATCTCAATCTACAACCAATCCATCTTCCATAAGTCAAGCAGCTGCAGTGGAAGCTTTAAAAGGTGACCAGTCGTTTATCAAGAAAAGAGCGAATTCTTTTAAAGAAAGAAGAGATTTTATAGTGAAAGAATTAAACAATATAAAAGGAATAAGTTGTTTACTTCCAGAAGGTGCTTTTTATGTTTTTCCTAATTGTAAAAAATGTATCGGAAAGAATCATAAAAAATTAGGTTTAATCAAAAACGATAGTGATTTCGTATCTAAATTACTTGAAGATACTGGAGTTGCAGTAGTTCAAGGCTCTGCTTTTGGCATGGAAGGTTATTTTAGAATTTCCTATGCAACTTCTTTGGAAATTTTAAAAGAAGCTTTGGTTCGTATAAAAAATTTCTGCGAAAATATCAATTAGTGATTTAAAAACTTTTCAGCTTCAAGGGCTGCCATGCAACCCATACCCGCAGCAGTCACTGCTTGACGAAATATTTTGTCTTTAACATCTCCAGCTGCAAAGACGCCCTTAATATTTGTTTCTGTTGAGTCAGGTTTGGTAATTAAATAACCTTCCGTATCCATTTGTATCTGACCTTTAAAAATTTTTGTTGCAGGGGAATGACCAATTGCAACAAATAATCCATGAACTTTTAAAATACTAGATTTATTATCTTTTATATTTTTTAATTGAATAGACTCAAAATTTTTTGGATTTTCTGTTCCATTAATTTTTTCTACAACTGTGTTCCAAATGACCTCAATTTTTTTATTATTAAATAGCTTTTGCTGCATGATTTTTTCAGCTTTAAAAGAATCTCTTCTGTGAATAAGAAAAACTTTTGATGCAAACTTTGTTAAAAAAATTGCTTCTTCAACTGCAGTATTTCCACCACCAACCACCGCCACAGTTTTGTCTTTATAAAAAAAACCATCGCATGTAGCACATGCGCTAACCCCAAATCCTCTAAACTTTTCCTCATTTTCAATACCTAACCATTTTGCCTGTGCTCCAGTTGCTATAATAACCGAGTCACATAAAAAGATATTTTTATTTTGACTAGTAGCTTTGAATGGTTTTTTTGAAAGATCAATTCTGTCAATTACATCATCTACAAACTCGCATCCAACTTTTTTAGCTTGTTCTTTCATTTGTTCCATGAGCCATGGACCCTGAATCACATCAGAAAATCCTGGAAAATTTTCTACATCTGTTGTGGTAGTTAGTTGACCACCAGGTTCCATTCCAGAAACTAAAATTGGATTCAACATCGCCCTAGCCGCATAGATAGAAGCAGTATAGCCAGCGGGGCCAGAACCAATAATAAGAACTTTGGTTTTAAATTCTTTGTTTTGACTCATTTTAATGTATTTTATTTTTATTTACTAAAATAATATTATTATAAATGAAAGCATCAAGCGCTTGGTTACTCACAGAAGGAGCACAAGGAATGATTAGCCAAGTCCAAGGTCTAGCGCAAGGTTTAGGAGTAGATTTTGAACATAAAACAATACATTTAAAATTTCCTTTTATTTTTATTCCCCCAAAACTCAGTCCTATTCAAAAATATAGTTTTAATTTTAATGATGTTGTTCAAAAAGTTGATCCAAATAATTGTCCAGATTTCCTAATCTCATGTGGAAGAAAAAGCGTCGTCGCTAATATTTTTTTAAAAAATTTTTTACAAGATCAATTTAAAAAAAAAATTACAAATATTCATATTCAAGATCCTAAAATAAATCCAAGTTATTTTGATTTTTTAATTTTACCTTCCCATGATAATCAAATTGCAAGTAATAATGTAATCTATTCAACTGGAGCTTTACATTATATTAAAGAAAGCGAAATTGCTCAAATCAAAAGCACATGTGTTTCAGTTATTCTAGGTGGTCCTAATAAATATTATAACTTTGAATTTGAACCTATAAAAAAAGAATTAGATACTCTATTTGAAAACAACCCTGGTATTGAAAAAATTCAAATTATAGCCTCCAGAAGAACACCAAAAAAATTATTTGAAGGACTAAAATCAAATTATTCAAACAACAAAGTTTTTATATTTGATGATAGTTTAAATCGTAAAAATTATGTTCATCATTTATCTAATTGTAGTCATATAATGGTGACATGCGATTCTATTTCTATGATATCGGAAGCTGCAATTACAGCTAAACCAATATATATTTTGTATTTAAAAAAAAAGAAAAGCGATTATCGATTCAGACGTTTTTTTCAACTATTTGAGCAATTAGGTATAATCAAAACATTAAATGGTAAACTCGAGCACTGGACATATGAAAAGTTATATGAGACTAAGAGAATAGCGCTGATTATTAAAAATAAAATATGAGTTTTTTACAAGCTGCAAAAAAAAGCAAATCAGGAAATCACCCTTTTAAATACTGGGAAATCCAAGGTCCGCTGACAGAAGCTATGATAGATGAACTTTATAACGCTGACTTAGACGACCCTACGGCTCATAATATATCATATGATGGAACGAGAGCAATCGATGGCGGTGAAGGAAAGTTTAGAGAAGGAATCAAATCTGGTGGTAAAGCTTTAAAATTTAGATGTTTTTTAGATAAAAAAAATCAACATGAATATCCAGAAATTGCAAAGCTAGTAAAAGAACTGCAAAAAAAAGAAACTCAAGAGTATATTGGTAAATTAATCGGCAAAGATTTATCTAACTCATTTGTAAGAGTAGAGGTTTGTTGCGATAGAAAAGGTTTTTGGTTAAAGCCACATTGTGACATTAAAGAAAAACTTTTATCATGTATGTTGTTTGTAAATAGAAACGGAGAATCAGAAGAATTAGGAACTGACTTTTACAATGAGAAATTAGAAAAAGTTTATACTGTTCCTTATAAAAATAACTACGGATATTTCTTTTCGAGTGATGACAAAAGCTGGCATGGCTTAGAAAGTAAAAAAATCAAAAAAGACAGAAGATGTATACAGGTTAATTATGTAACCTTTGAAACTGATTGGCCAGTTGAAAAATAATTTATAAATTTTGAATTTCTCTTATTTTAATTTTATCCGTTTTTAATGCAGCGATAGCTAGTGTGCAGGCTTTTGCTCCAGATAGAGTAGTAAAATAAGGTATTTTATTATTTAATGCAGCTCTCCTTAAAGATTGAGAATCTTCTATAGATTTTTTTCCTGAGGTTGTGTTGATCACCAAAGATATTTTTTTATTATTTAAAAAATCTACGATATGTGGACTACCTTGGTTTACTTTATTAATTTTTTCACAAGGTATTCCTTTGTCTTTAATTTTTTCAGCAGTTCTTCCCGTTGCGTATATTTGAAATCCTAGATCAACTAATTTTTTTGCATAATCGGTAACTTTTTCTTTATCTTCATCTCTAACGGATAAAAATGCAGCACCAGATATAGGTAAAGTGTTTCCAGCTGATATTTGAGATTTAGCGTAAGCCATTCCAAAGTTTTCATCAATCCCCATGGACTCACCCGTAGATTTCATTTCTGGTCCAAGAATAGTATCTACTTCTGGGAATTTATTGAAAGGGAATACTGCTTCTTTTACTGCATAAATTTTTAATTTCTTATTCAAATTTTTAAAAGTTTTTAATTTTTTTCCTAACATGATCTGAGCTGCTATTTTTGCAATCGGCAAGTTCAAAGCTTTTGAAATATAAGGAACTGTTCTACTTGCTCTTGGGTTAACTTCTAAAATGTAAATATCATTTCCTTTTACTGCAAATTGAATATTCATTAAACCAACTACTTTCAAAGCTAATGCAAGTTTTTTTGTTTGTGATTTGATTTCTTCAATAATTTTTGGACTTAATGAAAATGGGGGAACGCAGCAGGCAGAGTCTCCAGAATGAATGCCGGCCTCTTCAATATGCTCCATAATTCCAGAAATAAAAACTTCTTTACCATCACATACTGCATCGACATCAATTTCTGTGGCATCATTTAAAAATTTATCGATCAAAACTGGACTGTCTCCAGATACTTTTACAGCTTCATTAATATATTCATCAAATTGCTGGTCATCATGAACTATTTCCATTGCTCTACCACCAAGGACGTAAGAGGGTCTTAATACAACAGGATACTGAAGTTTTTTTACAATTTTGAAAGCTTCTTCTTTACTTCTAGCTAATCCGCTTTCTGCTTGTTTTAATTTTAGTTTATTTATGATTTCATTAAATTTTTCTCTATCTTCTGCAGCATCAATTGAACTTAATTGCGTTCCTAATATTTTAAACCCAGCTTTATCTATGGCTTTAGAAAGTTTTAAAGGAGTTTGACCTCCAAATTGAACAATTACTCCTTTTAGGTTACCTTTTTCTTTTTCTTTGTTTAAGATTTCTAAAACATATTCTTCAATTAATGGTTCAAAATATAATCTATCACTAGTATCGTAATCAGTAGATACAGTTTCTGGGTTACAATTTATCATAATGGTCTCATATCCAAGCTTTTTCAATGCAAAACTCGCCTGACAACAACAATAATCAAACTCAATTCCTTGACCTATTCTGTTGGGTCCGCCTCCAATAATAACTACTTTATTTTTTTTTGTAGGATTAGACTCGCATTGTCCTACTTGGCTTAAACCATAATCATAAGTGGAATACATATAGGGAGTTTTAGACTCAAACTCTGCAGCGCAAGTATCTACTTTTTTGTAAACAGTTTTTATTTTAAATTTATTTTTTAATTTAATGATGTCTTTTAAGTTAATTCCTGAAAGATTCGCTATTTTTTTATCTGTGAATCCATAAGATTTAAATAATTTAAACTTTTCTTTATTTTGAATATTTTTTTTATTTATTTCTTTTTCTAGTAAAATAATCTCTTCAATTTGTCTTAAAAACCAAGGATCATAATTAGTTAAGTTTTGTATGGTATTAATTGCAATATTTTGTCTGAAAGCATCAGCAATATATAATATTCTTTTTGGAGTATTTTGTTTAAGCTTATCTTCAATTTCATTTTTATTGTTAGTAATAGAGTCTAAACCATCTAAATCAATTTCTAGAGATACCAATGCTTTTTGAAGAGACTCTTTAAAATTTCTACCAATAGACATTGCCTCCCCAACTGATTTCATAGAGGTTCCTAAAATTGGTTTAGTTTGTTTAAACTTCTCGAAAGCAAACCTAGGTATTTTAGTCACGATATAATCTATAGTTGGTTCAAAAGAAGCAGGAGTGGATTTGGTAATGTCATTTTGAATTTCATCTAAAGTGTATCCCACCGCTAACTTTGCAGCTACTTTTGCAATAGGAAAACCTGTTGCTTTTGATGCAAGTGCTGATGATCTTGATACTCTAGGGTTCATCTCAATAATAACCATTCTTCCATCTTTTGGATTGATCGCAAATTGCACGTTAGACCCTCCAGTCTCAACGCCAATTTTTCTTAGACAAGCAATTGATGCATCTCTCATAATTTGATATTCTTTGTCTGTTAATGTCAAAGCTGGAGCGACAGTAATGGAGTCACCTGTGTGAACTCCCATTGGATCGACATTTTCAATAGAGCAAACAATAATACAGTTATCCTTCTTATCTCTAACTACTTCCATCTCAAATTCCTTCCATCCAACTAATGACTCCTCAATCAAGACTTCATTTGTAGGAGAAAGATCCAGCCCATTTTCAACAATTTTGAAATATTCTTCTTCTGTATTTGCAACACCGCCGCCAGTTCCGCCAAGAGTAAAAGAAGGTCTTATAATGCATGGCAAACCTATTTCATTTAATGATTTTTTTGCATCTTGAAGACTTCTGCAGATACTTGATCTTGCAGATTCAAGACCAATTTCGTTCATGTTTTTTTTAAATTTTTCTCTGTTCTCAGCATTATCGATAGCTTCAGAGTTAGCTCCAATAAGTTCGATATTATATTTTTTTAATATTCCATTTTTTTCTAGACTCATTGCTGCATTAAGACCCGTTTGCCCACCCATGGTTGGTAAAATTGCATCTGGCTTTTCTTTTTTAATTATCTCCTCTAAATAAGCATCTGTAATTGGCTCGATGTATGTTTTATCGGCAACATCAGGATCAGTCATAATAGTTGCAGGATTTGAATTAATAAGAATAACCTTATATCCCTCCTCTCTCAATGCCTTGCAAGCTTGAGATCCTGAATAGTCAAATTCACAAGCTTGACCGATGACAATGGGTCCCGCTCCTATAATTAGAATTTTTTTAATGTCTTTTCGTTTTGGCATTTTTTTTTACAAGGTCTATAAATTGTTTAAATAAATAATTACTATCATGTGGGCCTGGACTAGATTCAGGATGATACTGTACTGAAAATGCAATAGATTTAGTAGATGATATTCCTTCTATAGATTTATCAAATAATGAAATATGGGTAACTTTTACATTTTTCTTTATGGATTTTTTACTAACTTCAAATCCATGATTTTGAGATGTAATTTCTACTTTTTG
>JAYQRG010000001.1:61868-69662 GCA_038146245.1 Candidatus Pelagibacteraceae bacterium
TACTTTATTTTTTTTTAACCAACTGTTTAACTTTTCTAAAGATCTGTAATTAGAAGGCTCCGTTATTTCTTTTGCAAAAACAACTCCTTTTAACCAAACCTTCTCTGATTCTATATCTTCTAAATTTGTTCCGACATTTCCAATATGTGGAAAGGTGAAATTTATTATTTGATCTGAGTAAGAGGGATCCGTTATAATTTCTTGGTAACCAGTCATGGATGTGTTGAAACATAACTCTGCTACCGCTTCTCCTGTGGCTCCTAGTCCAATTCCTTTAAAAACAAGTTTATTTTCTAAAACTAAAATGCCTGTATGATTTATTTTGAAATTATTTGGTGCTATATTTTCCTGTTGGTTAATCAAAAATACAACTCATAGGTTAAGAATCAAATCAAAAAAAAAACTTTGGCTTACTTATGAAAAAGACTTAAATTCGTCAAGAAAGTAAATTAAATAACCACAAGGTCAAAGATGTCTATTATTCAAAAAATTGAAGACAGTTACAAAGAAGCATTAAAAAACAAAGAAACAAACAAGTTTTCAACAATACGACTAATCTTGTCAGCAAAAAAAGATAAAGAAATCGAAAAGAGAACCCAGGATAAAAAAGATATTAATGATGAAGATATGATTAATATTTTGAACAAAATGATCAAGCAAAGAAGAGAATCTATCGAGATGTATATAAAAGGATCAAGACAGGATTTAGCAAACAAAGAGCAAGACGAAATTAAAGTTCTTGAAAGCTTTCTACCTAAACAATTTAGCCCAGATGAAATTAAAAATGTTTGTATTGAGGTAATTAAAAAAACAGGCGCTACTTCTATTAAAGATATGGGAAAAGTGATGCAGGTATTAAAACAAGATTATCTTGGAAAAATAGACTTTGCTTATGCTGGGAAGATTTTAAAGGAACTAATTCAAAAATAAATTCAATGAAATATCCAAAGACTTATATTGATGAAATTAAAAATAGGCTGAAAGTCTCTGATGTCGTGGGTTCTAAAATAGGTTTAAAAAAAAGAGGAAAAGAATTTATTGGCCTATCTCCATTTAAAAAAGAAAAGACCCCATCCTTTACGGTAAGCGATGAAAAGGGCTTTTACCACTGTTTTAGCACTGGTGAGCACGGAAATATTTTTGACTTTATTATGAAAACCGAAAATTTAAACTTTGGTGAAGCTGTAAAAAATCTTGCACTAAGAGCTGGCATGCCAGTTTATAAATTTTCGAAAGAAGATGAAAAGCTTGAGTCATCTTTTCAAAAAAATAAAAATATTTTCAAAATATTTTTTGAAGAATGTAATAATACTCTGAATCAAAAATATCAAAACTCCCATTTAAATTACCTTATAAAAAATAGAAATTTAAATGCAGAAACAATAAAGTTTTTTGAAATAGGTTTTTGTGAAAATAGTACAGAATTAGAAAATAAATTAATTCAATCGGGATTTTCTATGGAAGATTTAATTAACAGCGGCCTATATTATAAGAATGATAAAAACCAAAAGTTGATCCCTCGTTTTTTTAATCGAATTGTTTTTCCAATCAAAGATGAATATGGAAGCTATGTTGGTTGCGGAGGCAGATCTACGTCAGAAGATAATTTTGCAAAATATATTAATACTCCTGAAACTTTATTTTATAAAAAAGGGAATAACCTTTTTAATTTTAACCATGCAAAAAAACAGGTTGGCGAAACTGAAGATTTAATCATCGTAGAAGGTTATATGGATGCCATATCATTGTATGATAAAGGAATTAAAAATGTTTGTGCAACATTAGGAACAGCTATTACAAATAATCAAATTCGTTTAGCTTGGAAAAAATTTAAAAATATTTTAATTTGTTTTGATAATGATCAAAGTGGTCAAGAAGCAGCCTATCGTGCAGCTGAACGAGCACTAATTGCAATTGAACCAGGTCTAGATGTTTTTTTTATAGATTTAGGAAAGGAAAAAGATCCAGATGAGTTTATAAAAAAATTTGGATTAAATAGTTTTCAGTCGATTATAAATAATAAAAAAAATATTATTGAATTTATATTTGAATACCATTTATCTAAATTAAAAAACTTTGAACCTTCCCAGGTTTCTTTAATGGAAAAGAACTTATTTAAACTATGCGAGGCAATACAAAATCCAATTTCTCAAAAATATTTTAAAAATGCATTTAAAAATATTATTTTCACAAAGATTATAAAAAACAAAAATAAAAAAAATATATCAGACATAAAAGAAATCAAAAAAGCTAGTCATCGTTTATTATTTAATAAACAAGAAATTTGTGAATTTTCTTTCTTAAATCTATTAATTTCTTATCCAAATTTTAGCGAAGATAGGGTTGAAGAAATAAGCAATATTAAATTTAAAACAGAACAAGCGAACCAGTATAAAGATGAGTTGATAAAACTTTTTTTAAATAATCACTCAAACAGCAAAGAGTTTATTAAAAAGATAGAGTTAATTAATCCAACTATGCTTCAAAAAATAAAAGATATTTCTAACAACAGTATTATTATTAGCAAACTAAACAAAGAAGACTTTGATGTATTTTTTGATGATTATATAAAGGAGATATTTAAATTTAATGAAGAAACTAAGATAACTTCTCTTGAGGAAGGAGTCTTGAAATCGTTAGATGAAAACTTATATAAGCAACTCGTTTCTTTAAAAAATAAGGGAAATTTATAAAAACTGACCGTTTATTTTTGAGAAAAAAAATATAGATTGACGGACTTATTGTGGAAAAATTAATATCTAAATCCTTCGAAAGACTAGCTGAAAAAGGTGTGAAGCGAGGCTTCATTACTCATGAAGAGCTTGCTAAATCATTAGGTAAAAGAAATAGTAATATCGAAAGTCTAAATAAAGCTTTGGTCTACATGTTTGACCATTCAATTACTTTAGTTAAAAAAAAATCAGATTTTAAAGTTAAGAAAAAAGATACTGCAGTTGCTACCCAAACTAAATCAGTAGAAAGAAGTGATGACCCTATCAGGATGTACCTGAGGGAAATGGGCGGTGTTGAGCTTTTATCTAGAGAAGGGGAGATTTCGATTGCAAAAAGAATTGAGTCTGGAAAATATGTTATGATCAGCTCTCTTTCTGAAAGTCCAATTACAGCAAATAAAATATTTGAATGGGAAAATAAACTTAACAACAATGAAATGTTAGTTAGAGATATTATTGATTTAGATGCTAATTTTATAGAAGATAACAATTTATCCAAGGCTGTTAAAGATAAAATTAAGAAAAGTGCAACCGAGGATGAGGACGATGATAAAAAAGAAAAAGAAGATAAAAATGAAGATGCAAAAGACTCCGATGGAGCAGAATATGAAGAGGATGAATATAATCTTTCATTAGCCTCCTTAGAAATTGAACTAAAACCAAAAATCTTAGAAACTTTTAAAAAGATTACCAAAAATTATAAAAAACTTTTAGCTATGCAAGCCGAAAAGTTACAAACTGTTTTAAAAAATGAAAAATATGCTGATGCAAAATTAAAAGCCTATGAAAAGATTAAAAAAGAAATTATGGAATTCATGGTAAATCTTCAATTAAACCAAACAACGTTAGAAGAGTTGGTATCTTTAAACTATAACGAAAGTAAAAAAATCCTATCTTATGACGGAGAGCTTTTAAGAGCTGCAGTTAAATACGGCATTTCTCGTGATGATTTTATCAAATTTTATATAGGAAACGAAATTAATCCTAATTTTGAGAAGTTTTTAAGTGAAGAAAAAACGTGGTTAAACTTTTTTACTAAAGAAAAAAAATTATTTAACCAGTTACGTGAAAAAATGATTGAATTAAGTAATTCGATAGGAATGTCGGTTTCTGATTTTAAAATTTTAGTCAATAAAATTAAAAAAGGTGAAAGAGAATCTAGAATCGCAAAAAAAGAAATGATTGAAGCCAACTTAAGGTTGGTTATTTCAATTGCAAAAAAATATACTAACCGTGGTTTGCAATTTTTAGATTTAATTCAAGAGGGAAATATTGGTCTAATGAAAGCAGTAGATAAGTTTGAATATAGAAGAGGTTATAAATTTTCTACCTATGCTACCTGGTGGATCCGCCAAGCAATTACTAGATCGATTGCTGACCAAGCTAGAACAATCAGAATTCCAGTGCATATGATTGAAACGATAAATAAAATTGTTCGTACTCAAAGACAAATGATGAGTGAGTTTGGAAGAGAACCAACACCTGAAGAACTTTCTAAAAAATTAGCAATGCCTTTAGAAAAGGTTAGAAAAGTCTTAAAAATTGCTAAAGAACCAGTCTCCCTTGAAAGTCCAGTTGGAGATGAAGATGATAGTACCTTAGGGGATTTTATTGAAGATACAAATGCGCTAATACCTGTTGATGCTGCAGTACAAACTGCATTAAGAAATACAACCACTAAAGTTTTATCTACATTAACTCCAAGAGAAGAAAGAGTTTTAAGAATGAGATTTGGTATAGGAATGAATACCGATCACACCTTAGAAGAAGTGGGTCAACAATTTTCTGTTACTAGAGAAAGAATTCGACAAATCGAAGCTAAAGCTTTACGAAAACTTAAACACCCTACTAGATCAAGACAACTTAAAAGCTTTTTGGACAATTAATTTTTGTTTTAGATTTTTTAAATTTGTTGTATGAATATTTTTTTTGGGCCTGTAGCTCAGTTGGTTAGAGCCCCCCGCTCATAACGGGGTTGTCGGGGGTTCAAGTCCCTCCGGGCCCACCATATTAATATCTATGCAAAAACCTGGCTTAAAAAGCTATATTTTACTTTTGTTATTAGGCGCCGTTTGGGGATCTGCTTTTTTTAATTATAAAATTGTTATGCTAAGTTTTGATTTTTACTTCTTAGCTGGAGGTAGGCTTTTCTTTGCTAGTTTATTCCTTTTTTTATTTTTTATTTTTTTATCAAAAAAAATTAAATTTAAATATTTTATATCCAAAGATGCCTATCATTTTATTTTAGTAGGACTTATGAATTACGTGTGTCCATTTTTATTAATTGCACACGGAATTAATAATATGAGTAGTGGCACAGGGGCATTACTAATGTCATCTGGCCCATTTTATGCAATTATTATTTCACATTTTTTTCTAAAAGATCATTTTAATAAAGTTAAATTTATAGGAACATTCGTGGGTTTTTTGAGCATTCTAATTCTTGTTTATGATAGAGTGCATCTAAATCAATCCACTGATTTTTTATCAGTGCTTTATGTAATTCTCGCTTCTCTTAGTTATGTTATTGGGGGAGCTATTATTCAAAAGTTAAAAAAATATGACATCGAACATATATCGTTAATTTCTATGTTTTATGGAACATTAATTTTAACTCCTTTTATTATTTATGAATTATTTAAATTGGATTTAAATTCGGTTGACCCAACTAGCATTTACAGCCTTATTTATTTAGGTGTGGTTAGCACCGCAATTGCCTTTTTGATTAGATCTAGATTAATATACCAACACGGTCTTATTTTTATGTCTCAAGTTTCTTTTTTAGTACCGTTATTTGGAGTTTACTTCAGTTGGTTATTTTTAAATGAAACATTAAGTATAAATATGATTATATCTTTAATTATAACTATACTAGGACTTTATGTTTTGCAAAAAGGGTACAGTAAAATTAAAAGTTAATTTTTAGCTATAAATTCTTTTAAAGTTAAGATTAGTCCGTCAAATCCTTTACTTGCAAAAATTGAAGCGAATTCTTCCCTTTGAGTTTTTGCTAAACTTATATCTTCAACGACTAAGTCTCTTACTATTAATTTATTGTTAACGCTAAATACTCTCCATTCTACTTTAATTTCTTGGTTATCTTTATCAGAAACCATTTTGGAGTTTACTAAAACGTAATTGTCACTAATTTTTTTTGATCCAGTTACATAGATTTTTTTATCATTATAATTTTGTAGTCTACTTGATATATTTTTAGAAAAAAAAACTCTAAATATTTTTTTATATTGTTCTAGCTGTTCTTTAGATAGTTTATTTAAATTATTTCCTAATGTGTATCTTCCAAGTCCATCTACATCAACATTGGCCAAGGCAATTTGTTCAACTTCTTTTTTTTTTATTTCTAGGCTAAGATTTTTATCTGATATGATTTTTTTTGCATTTTGAGTCATGTTCTTAATTAATTCTTCAGCCTCATTTTGAAATGCGTAAGATGAAAATGAAAATGAATTTATAAAAATAATTAAATAGAAAAATATTTTTAATCTATGCATTTTATTATTGGATTTTATTTAAATTTTTTCCACTCATCTTCAGACGAAGAGTCTTTTTTGATCATAGAATCTCTTTTCTGAAGGTAGGCGCTTCGAACCGAAGCATATAAATCAACTGAGTTTTTTTCTAAATCATCAAATGCTGCCATATTTCTTGCTCTAAAATCAACTTTGTCAAAACCTTGCTCTAAATAATAAGTAGTGTCACCTAAATTATTCCCGAAAGCGTATTCTTTTGATCCAACTGTTGTCATGTAAAAAGGATCTAAAAGTGTATTTCCTACTTTTCCTACTGTGTCTCTTAAAGTAGATGGACCGAATATTGGTAACATAACAAAACATCCATGAGATACTCCCCAGACACCTAATGTCAAACCATAGTCATTAGACTCTTGTTTAGCCAATCCTAATTTCGTAGCTGGATCAAAAAATCCAAAAATTCCCGCAGTCGTATTGATTAAAAATCTTCCTGTATCATGAATCGCTTTTTTAAATTCTCCTTGAAGAAGATAATTTGGTACAGTCACAGTTTCTGATATGTTAGAAGTCATATTTTTTACTCCATCTTGCAAGAAATCAGGAAGATAAGAGTAACCTTTAGCAACCGGTTTAAAAACAACCTTATCCAATGCCATATTAAAAGAGAAAATACCTCTGTTTATATTTTCAAAACAATCAGGTGTTTGAGAATTAGCTATCCCGCAAGAAAACAAATATAAGTTAGCTAGAAATATAGCTTTAGAGATCTTTTTTTTTATATTTTTATAATTCATTGTATTATTTTTGATAAATTTATATTTTATTAAAAATACTTATATTTATTAACTGAAATAATACTATACAAACATTAATGAAAATTTTTCAAAAAAGCTCGCCAAATTTTACTAAATCAAAGGCAGTTAGACGCATCAAGTACATCATTCTCCATTACACGGGCATGAAGAATCAAGAAGTTGCAATTAAAAGATTACAATCTAAGGTTGCAAAAGTAAGTTGTCATTACTTGATAGGTAAGTCGGGGTTAATTTATAAAATGGTTGATGAAAACGATATTGCCTGGCACGCTGGAAATTCAAGTTGGAGAAAAGATAAAAACTTAAATAATTCTTCAATAGGAATTGAGTTAGTAAATAATGGTTTTGAGAAATTTCCAAATAAGCAAATAAGCTCGTTGATGATTTTATTAAAATTAATAAAAAAAAAATTTAAAATTAAATCTGAAAATATTTTAGGCCACTCTGACATTGCTCCAGATAGAAAAATTGATCCAGGTCCTCTTTTTCCTTGGTATATTTTAAAAAAGAACAACCTATCAAATAAGCATTGATTTTGCTTATCTTTTTATGTATATAAACTATGCTAGTTGGTTGAACGGTAGCTTTCTTTTGAAAGAGGAAAGTCTGGGCTCCATAGGAAAAAGCCCCAGGTAACACCTGGCGAGAGAAATCTTAGGGATAGTGCCACAGAAAATAAACCGCCTAATCAAGGCAAGGGTGAAACGGTGAGGTAAGAGCTTACCGCCTTTTTAGTAATAAAAAGGGCATGGAAAA
>JAYQRG010000002.1:0-16048 GCA_038146245.1 Candidatus Pelagibacteraceae bacterium
TCATAAAAAATCTCAGAACAAGGTCCGCAAGGACCAGTTTCACCCATAGACCAAAAGTTATCTGAAGTAGGTATTTTTATAATCTTTGAGTCATGAAAACCGCTTATTTTCTTCCATAAATTAAAGGCTTCCTGATCTTCCGAAAAAACCGTAACGCATAATTTTTCTGTAGATAAACCAAATTCTTTAGTAATTAAATCCCAAGCGTATAAAATTGCTTTTTCTTTAAAATAATCACCAAAAGAAAAATTACCAAGCATTTCAAAAAAAGTATGATGCCTTGGCGTGTATCCTACATTTTCTAAATCATTATGTTTTCCACCTGCTCTTACACATTTTTGTGAAGTGGTTGCAGTTTTATAATCCCTTTTTTCAATTCCAGTAAAAACATTCTTAAATTGAACCATACCAGAATTCGTAAACATTAAAGTTGGATCGTTACTTGGAATTAATGAACTAGAATCAACTACTTCATGGCCATTTTTCTTAAAAAAACTTTTAAATGTTTTCCTAGTATCTTGTAAGGTTTTTTTATCCATGGATGGATAATTACAATTTTTAATCTATATGTCTAGATATAGACAAAGGCATCCTTTGTAAGGATGCCTTTGATTTAAGATGGCCTTAAATTTATTTTTTTGAAGAATTTTTACTTGTAGGTTTTTCTGTGATTTGTTCGTTTGCTTCTTCAGCTTTGCTTTCTGTTTCTGAAGTTGCAACGTTACCATCCATTTTTTTACTAATTAAACCTGCATTAGCTCTAATTGCCATTTCAATTTCTGCAGCTAGAGATGGATTATTTTTTAAATATTGTTTTGCATTTTCACGTCCTTGTCCTATTTTTTCACCTTTATAGGCATACCATGCACCACTTTTTTCGATGATATTTGCCTTAGAACCAAGATCGATAAGTTCTCCAGTTTTTGATATCCCTTCACCATACATCACATCAAATTCTACTACTTTAAATGGAGGTGAAACTTTGTTTTTTACAATTTTAACTCTGGTTTGGTTACCAATAATATCTTCTTTTTCTTTAATCGCTCCTATTCTTCTAATATCCATTCTAACCGAAGAGTAAAATTTTAGAGCGTTACCACCAGCTGTGGTTTCTGGACTCCCAAACATAACTCCAATTTTCATTCTGATCTGGTTAATAAATATTACCATAGCATTAGATTTTGAGATACTTCCTGTTAATTTTCTTAGTGCTTGACTCATTAATCTTGCCTGCAAGCCAACATGGGTGTCTCCCATTTCACCTTCTAGTTCAGCTCTTGGAGTAAGTGCAGCAACTGAATCTATTACAAGAACAGATAAAGCGCCTGATCGTACTAGCGTATCAGCTATTTCTAACGCCTGTTCTCCTGTATCAGGCTGCGAAATTAGTAATTCAGTAGTATTAACACCAAGTTTTTTAGCGTAAGCTGGATCTAGGGCATGTTCTGCGTCTATAAATGCACAAACCCCCCCTGTTTTTTGAGCTTCAGCAACAACTTGCAAGGCAAGCGTCGTTTTTCCTGAAGACTCTGGTCCATAAATTTCAATAATTCTTCCTTTTGGTAATCCGCCAATTCCTAATGCCAAATCTAAACTTAATGATCCTGTTGAAATAGCTTCAATATCGAGCACTTCGTTTTGGCCAAGTTTCATTACGGAACCTTTTCCAAAATTCTGATCTATTTGACTTATTGCAGCATCTAAAGCCTTTTGCTTTTCTTTATCTAATTCCTTTGTATTATTGTTCACTACTTTCAAATTATTTTTGCTCATTTTTTATCCTTTTTTTAATTTATATTTGTGTCGACTCACTAATATAAATGTACACATTTTGTTCTCATTTGCAAATAAATGTTAAATTACTGATTTTATTATCTTTTTTAGAATATTTTTCTAAACCAGCTGTTTTTTAGATTGTCTTCAGATTTTATTATTTTGGTATTTAAATTTAAATTTTGAGCTGTCAAACCGCCTGTGACTTGAAGCAAAGCAAACCTGGATAAAATTTCAAGTTTTTCAGTATCTGCAAAATTTATATTGGAATCTAACAATGATGCTCTTGAACTTAAAACATCTAGTGTCGTTCTGCTACCATTTTCATATTCTTGCGTGATAGCTTCATAAGCAATTTCTGCTGCCTTAAGTTGGGCTTTAGCCAGTTCTAGCTGACTTTTTTTTAATTGGTAATCATTCCAAATATTTTCTGCATTTTTTATAACTTCGCTCTTTGTATAATTATAGTCTAGTTCGCTACTAATATTTAAAGCCTGCTTTTGTTTATAGAAAGAGTAGTTCTTTCCTCCAGCATAAAGGGGAATTTCAATTTTAGCTTGTAAATGTTGTTGTTTTTGTTGATCTATAGATGAACTTACATCGTTAGAATTTGTTACTTCATAAGAAAGTGAAGCTTTTGGTGCAAACTCTTGTAAAGCAACATTTAAATCATCTTTTGATTTCTCATAATTTAACTTTGCTATTAATAGGTTTGGATTTTTAGTTTCTGCTAATTTTATAGTTTCATTTAAGGAATTTGGAAGGTTTAGATTAAAACCATTAAGAACTTTTAATTCACCTGGCTGTTTACCTACTATATTAGCAAAGTTTTTTTGACTAACTAAATAATCATTATTAGCTTTTATATATTTTGATCTTGCTGAAGCTAAGGATGATTGTGATTGGGATAAATCTGAAAGTCTAATAGCTCCCCTTTCATATCTTGCTTTATCTAGCTCTACTTGTTTTTCTGAAGTGTTTAAATTGTCTTTGGTAAAATCAACATTTCTTTTAGAGGATAATATAGAAGTGTACGCATCGACTGCCTTGTAAAGTACATTTTGCTCTGTTTGCAATAATTGATTCCTTGAAATAAACACATCCTTTTCAGCTTTTGATGCTTGAGGAATTCCTTGAAATAGTTTTTGTTCAACTTTAATAGAGTTATTTTTAGTTTGAAGATTTGAGTCAGATAAGGTTGATCCTGATGGATTAGTTTGGCTTGAATTATTGTAATCGTTTCTAGTAGTGCTCGCAGTTATAGAAGGTTTAAAAATTGCATAAGATTGAATAAGAGCTTCATCTACGGCTTTGGTTTTTTCCCTTTGCGAATTAAGTTCTTTATTATTTTGGTAAGTAAAAGAAAGTGTTTCAAATAAATCTTCAGCTTTACAGACAGAAAAAGTAAAAATTAATGATATAAGTAAAACTTGAATAAGTTTCATATTTATTTTGCAATAGCTTCTTCTAATAAATCAACTCTATCCTGACCCCAAAACATTTCATTATTATAAATATAAGTTGGTGCACCAAATACACCATCTGAAACAGCATCCAAACAATTTTGATTGTAAATTGATTTGATCTTTTCAGATTTTGAAAGCTCATGTAGTTCATCAAAATTAAAATTTAATTCAGAACAAACATCTCTAATATTATTGATTTCGGATATATCTTTTTCTTTAGACCATAAAAGCTCGAGTATTTTTTTTCCAAAAGTTAATGAATTCCCTTTATGAATTGCGGATATGGTAAATAAAGCAGCTAAATGGGGATCTTTTGGCGGGAAAAATTTTGGTTGCACATTTATTTTTACTTTATGTTTTTGTCCAAATCTTGAAATCTCTAACAACCTATATTTTTGTCTTGAAATATGTCTTTGAGGAACAGGAACTCCTCCTGTTTGAGTAAAAATTTTTCCAACCAAATCTACTGGTTTTTCAATTACTTGAATTTTATATTTTTTTACAAGATCAGAAAATCTATCGATTGCTAAATAAGCAAAAGGTGATGCAACACTGTAATAATATTTAATTTGTTTCATAATTAAAAAATAAGGATATACACCTTTTGACTATAAAATTACATTTTTAAATGATTGAGCTTTTTACCGCCGACACCCCAAATGGTAAGAAAATATCTATTATGCTTGAAGAATTAAACATTCCTTACAAGGTAACAAAGATTAATATTATGAAGGATGATCAATTTAAACCTGAGTTTAGAAAGATTAGTCCGTTTAGTAAAATACCGATAATTAAAGATCATAAAACGAAAGAAGTGATTTTTGAGTCAGGCGCAATATTAATTTATCTAGGCGAAAAATATAAAAAATTTTATGATAAAAAAAATAAATTAAAAATACTCCAATGGCTTTTTGCTCAAATGGCCTATGTGGGTCCAATGTTAGGTCAGCATCATCAATTTCATCATTACAACCCTGGCAAAAGTGCTTTTGGAGAAAAAAGATACTTTGGAATAGCAAAAAGAATTTACCAAGATTTAGATGAAAGATTAAAAAAATCAAAATATTTAGCTGGTTCTAAATATACTATTGCAGATATTGCAACTTTTCCTTGGATTGCAAGGCACAACTGGCATGATATTGGATTAAAAAAATTTAAAAATCTTACAAGATGGTACAAAAATATATCAAAGAGGAAAGCGGTAATAAAAGGTTACGATTTTATGCACCGAGGAGAATTTATTCCTAAACCTTAATCGTCTGCAAATATTTTTTCTTGTTTTTCGTGTTTTTCTTGGGCTTCAATACAAAGAGTTGCAATTGGCCTTGCAATAAGTCTTTTTAAACCAATCTCCTCTCCAGTTTCTTCACAATATCCGTAAGTTCCATCTTCGATACGTTTAATAGCACTATCAATTTTAGAAATTAATTTTTGATTTCGGCTGATGGTTCTAAGTTCAACGCTTTTACCAGAATATGAAGTTGCCTGATCTACAATATCAGCTGATGAAGAATTATCGTCACTATCTTGTATTGCTCTATTGTTTTGATCTACTAAGTCTTTTTTCCAATCCAGTAAAAGTTTCTTAAAATAAGTTTTGTGTTTTGCGCACATATACTTTTCTTTACTTGAGGGGATATAAGCTTTAGCAACTTTTGTTGGCATAACTTTTAAAAGCTTGGCAATATATGTTTACTTTTTTTACTGTCAAATAATATAAAATACTAATAATTTATAAAAAATTAAATCATGAGAATAAATAAGCTTTTTTACTTATTTTTAAGTGCGCATTTAATTATTTGGACGCTTATCCCTTCCATTACGAATCGAAATCTACCTCTAGATGTAATTGAGGCGCTTGCTTGGGGTAGTAATTTAGACTGGGGTTTTAATAAACACCCACCTTTAAGTGCATTCGCGGTTGAAATATTTTATACAATTTTTGGAAATCAGGATTGGGCTTATTATTTTCTAAGTCAAATTTTTGTAGTTTCTGCTTTTTACTTTGTTTTCAAATTATCTAAAAAAATTTTAAATAATGATAGATATGCTTTGTTATCTATTTTTTTATTAGAAGGTATTTTTTTTTATAATTTCACGACTCCAGAGTTTAATGTAAATGTATGCCAATTACCCTTCTGGGCAATGACAGCGTATTATGCAATTCAATGTTTAGAAAAATATAAAACAAAAGATTGTATTTTATTAGGAATTGTTGCTGCTTTAGGTTTTTTATCAAAGTATTTATTTATCTATTTAATTATTAGCATTCTAATTTTCTATTTAATCAACTTTGATAAATATAAATTTAAAAAAAATTATTTAATAGTTGCTATTGTTTTTATAGTTATTTTAATTCCACATCTATTATGGCTAGTAAATAACGATTATATTACAATTTTTTACGGGCTTAAAAGGACGGGTGAAAGTAAAGCTTTTTTAGACCATTTTATATTACCTTTTATTTTTCTCATAAAACAAATTGGCATTCTAATACCTTTAGTTTTAATGATGATTTTTTTATTAAAAAAAATAAAAATTTATTTTAACTTTAAAAATAAACATTTCTTTTATTTGTTATCGATTAGTATTTTGCCGGTTGGCTTAATGTTTCTAACTTCGATGCTTATGGCCTTTAAAATTAAAACCATGTGGATGACTCCATTTTATTTATTTTTTGGAACTTTTTTAATTTATATTTTTCAAAAACAAATAGATGTAAAAAAAATTAAAAAATTTTATGTAGTTTTCCTATTTATATTTGCTCTATCTCCATTGTTGTATGGATATATTTCATTAAATTATCCTTTCAAAAGAACTAGCTTTGATGGAAAGGGTTTGGCCAAATATGCTCAAAGTGAATGGGATAAAAAATTTAAAACTGAAATTAAATTTGTTCGAGGTGAAAATGAATGGATTGCCGGTAACCTATCTTATCATTTAAAATCGAGGCCCAAATGGGAAAGAAAATTTTCTAAAAATTATTTAAATGATAAAAAAAAAGATGAACTTAAAATACAAGGAGTTATCTTAAGTAACAAATGAACAAATTTATTATTTTAATTCCAGTTTACAACGATTGGCAATCTGCTTTTGAACTTATCACAAATATTGATAATCAAATAGAAAATGAAATGGTTGATGTCATCATCGTAAACGATGCTTCAACTGAAATGTGCCCCGACTTTTCTAATAAAATTTTAAAAATTAATTCCATTAAAATTTTAAATTTAATAAAAAACTCAGGTCATGGACATGCTATTGCTACGGGATTAAATTATTGTAATGATCAATTAAAATTTGATTATTTAATTCCCATGGATGGGGATGGTGAAGATAGACCAGAGGAATTGAAAAACTTTTTTTCTTTAGTTTCAAACTCTAAACCAAACATCATTACTGCAAATAGAATAAAAAGAAGCGAAGGATTAATTTTTAAAACATTATATTTTTTACATAAAGTTTTTACTTGGTTAATTACTGGAAAATTAATTAAATTTGGTAATTATTCATGCCTTTCAAAAGATGTGGTTTCAGAAATAATTACTAGAAATACTATATGGCTAAGTTTTTCAGGAACTTTAGCCAAATATTTTCCCATACACGTCTCTATTCCTTCTATTAGGGGAAGTAGATATTTTGGACCTACCAAGATGAGTTTGTTTAAACTTATTCTTCATTCTTTAAGAATTTCCTCTGTGTTTAGATGGAATGTAATTATTAGATCAATTTTACTTATATTGTTTGCTCTTGTTCTGTTTGATTATTATTCTTCCTATTGTTTTTTATTGATTGCCTTATTTGTTTTAATATTTTTAGGAGCCTCTGTTTCTCTGGAAAAATATTTTATTCCTCAAGACTTTACAAATTACAAAAAAAATATCTCTGAATTAACCAGTCTTTATAGTAGGTAAATAATCAAAACTAGATGTGTCAATTTTCGAAGAGTGTTCTTTTCTCATTCTCCAATTGCTATAAAAACCAGTATCTGCAACGGTAATAGCGTTTCTTCCAAATTTAAAGTTTGTCTTATCAATTGCTAGCATCAGGTCACTTAATTTTTTCTTATGATTAGAAAATAAATTTTCATCATATTCTAATTTATCTGACAATCCACAAAACATAACACCTGCTTTTTTATAATTAGGTCCGTAAATAAATATTTCTTTTAAAGATTGAAGACAAATTTTTGAAAGTTCTATGCTATCATCAGTGGAAATAGGTAAGTCTACTTTTTTAGATCTTACAAAAAATTTTTCACTTTTATGAAATGGACTATTTCTAATAAAAACTACTACAGATTTTACAACTTGCCTATCCAGTCTAATTTTTTCTGCAGCATTTAAGCAATGAGATATGATTGCTTCTTTTAATATCTCAAAATCTTTTACTTTGTTTCCAAAAGATCTTGAAACGCAGCAGTTTTTTCTTTTTTTATGCTGTTGATCTAAATCTATGCAGCTTATACCTCTAACTTCCATCACAGTTTTTAATCCAAGAACATTTGTATTTTTTTTTATCCAAGAGTTGCTTGCGTGTTTTAAATCGAAAGCAGTTTGAATATTGTTATCTTTATATAATTTTGCTATTTGTCTTCCTATTCCCCAAATGTCTTCCACTAAAAAATTCTGAAGTATTTCATCAATTAACTCCTCGGACTTTCCAATAAAATTTTCAGTTCCATTTTTTGTTTTTTTTGCAATATGATTAGCAATTTTGGATAGCGTTTTAGTACTCGCAACTCCTATGCTTACTGGAATACCAGTCCATTTTAAAACAGTGGCCCTTAATTCAAAAATATATTTCTCAATATTAGAATCGTTAATTTGACTTAAATCTAAAAAAGCTTCATCGATAGAATAAAATTCAATAGAAGGAGAAAATTTTTTTAAAATCATCATCACTCTTCTGGAGATATCTCCATATAATGCATAGTTAGAAGAAAAAACTTGAACATTAAAGTTTTTAACTAATTGCTTTATTTTAAAATAAGGCTCTCCCATTTTAATTCCAATTTGTTTTGCTTCATTAGATCTTGAAATAACACATCCATCATTATTAGATAAAACAACCACAGGTAATTTTTGAATCTTCGGGTTAAAAAGTCTTTCGCAAGAAACATAGAAAGAATTACAATCCACTAGCCCTATTTTTTTCTTGATTTTATTTTCTAACTTTATGTATGACATAAGTAACTATTCCCCAAACTTGAATCTCACTATCCTCATGAATTTCAATTAGCCTTGTTTGATTATGCTCTTTAGAAATTAAAAAAAATTTATTATTATTTTTTGTAATTTTTTTAACTACTAATTGTCCTTCGTAATTGAGAACCGCAACTGAATCTTTTTGTAGATTTAAACTCCGATCGACAATTAAAATATCTCCTTCAGAAATTTTCTCTTCCATCATCGAAGAACCTGTAACTCTTATTAAAAAGGTAGAAGCTTTGTTGGTAATCAGTTCTGTGTTTAAATTAATTTCATCTTCAACATAGTCAGTGGCTGGTGAGGGAAAGCCAGCGCAAACTTTTTGTAATAAAATTGGAGTAAGGTCTTTTTTCATGTTCTTGTTTTGTTCTTTTATCAAAATTAGGTATTAGATTCTAGGTTGTATTTTGAGTCCAAAGATGAATCTCTCTGGAATCAAAACGAGAACAAATAACCTTGGATCAACGATATCTGTGGATAATTAAATAGGGAATAAAGAGGAAATTTAAACTTTTCTTTTAAAGTAGTTTCCTAAAATTCTAGCACCTGGTTCTATGCTAATAGAGGTATAAGAGATTTTACCATGAATAGTTGCAGATGGACCAATTGCAACTCTGTTTCCAACAATATCCCCCTTTACCTCTCCTAACACAAACAAACAATCGGAATTAATATTTCCTGTAACTAAAGAACTTTCTGCTAATTTTAAATATTTACAAGTAAGGTTACCATTTATGGTTCCATTAAAATGAAGAGTTCCATCATACTCTAAATCTGAAACAGAGTTTAGAATATTAGCTTTTACTGGAAACAAATCATTAATTTCTTTAGTTTCTTTAGAATAAAATAAAGATTTTATTTTATTTAACATTTTTGACCCCTAGTCTTTTTTGTATCTCTGATGAAGAAGTTGTGTATCTAAAAACGTTTTTTTGATTAGGTCTTGCTCTTTCAAAACAAGTTTGAGCACATAAGGCACCCTCATGAAATCCGCTTAAAATTAGTTTAAGTTTACCCGGATAAGTAGCGATATCACCTATCGCAAAAATTCCTTTTTCATTGGTTTCAAAGTTTTCTACATTCACTTTAATACATTTGTTATCTAAATTAAGTCCCCAATTAGCAATGGGTCCTATTTCCATTTTTAAACCAAAAAAGGCTAAAACGCTATCCACTTTTATTTTTTTTTCACTATTATCATCATGTTTTATTATGATCTCTTCAATTTTTTTGTCACCTAAAAAATTGGATGGTTGATAGCAAGTTAAAATTTCAATTTTACCGCTTTCTTTAGAAATTGCTTTTGCCTTTTCTACGGTATGATTAGCTGCTCTAAAATCATCTCGGCGATGAATTAAATAAATTTTTTTTGCAATTTTAGAAAGTTCTACTGCCCAATCAAGAGCGGAGTCCCCACCTCCAAATATTGCCACTTCTTGATTTTTAAATTTATTTTTATCTTTAACAGAATAAAATAAATTCATATTTTCATATTTTTCAATATTAGGAATAGGAGGTTTTCTAGGCTCAAAAGATCCAACTCCACCTGCGATAATGATATTTGGAGTTTCAAATTTTTTATTATCACTAGTCTCTACAATCCAAAGATTATTATTTTTTTTTAAAGAGTTTACTCTTTGATTTAAATGAAACTCAGTTTTAAAAGGTTTAATTTGGTCTAATAAATTTTTAATTAAACTTGCGCCAGTACATTCTGGAAGAGCTGGAATATCATAAATAGGTTTATCCGGATAAAGTTCTATACACTGACCGCCAATTTTATCTAAATTGTCAATTACATGAGCGTTTAGTCCAATAATTCCTAGTTCAAAAACTGCAAATAAACCGACAGGGCCCGCTCCAATAATAACCGCATCCGTTTTTATCATTTCATTAACCTTGTTTTAAAGGTGTTTTAACTATTACACCATCATGCTCATCTTTTAGTAACAACTGGCAACTTAATCTGCTATTTTTTTTGGTCTCAAAAGCAAAGTCTAACATATCTTTTTCCGATTCTGAAATTTCAGGAAATTTATTTTCCCAATTTTCGTCTAAATAAACATGACAAGTTGCACAAGCACAAGATCCACCACAATCTGCTACAATACCTGGTACAGAATTTTGAACTGCTCCTTCCATAATAGAAAGTCCACTGTCTACATTTACCTCGTGTTTTGTTCCGTTATGTTCAATATAGATGACTTTAGGCATTCAAGTTCTTATAACTACCAAAATTTGAATAACAACCATGAGATATCAAAATTTTGAGGTTAAATTTAGAAAGATTAATTTTGAACTTCATCAGTCTTTTAAAATATCAAGAAATTCAAAAAAAGTTGTAAAAGCAATTCAAATTTCAATTAAAAAAGGTCTTATCTCTGGCTTGGGTGAATGCATCCCTTATAAAAGATACGGAGAAGATCGAGAAAAAATCATTCATTATTTAAAAAAAAATAAAAACATAAATCATATAAGCAAAATACCATATTTATCGTTACAAAATGCAATAGACAACTCTCTTCTAGACATTCATCTTCAAGATAAAAAAAAAGAATATAAAATTTTATTAAAAAATAAAAAAATTTACGAAACTTTAATTACAGTTCCTATTTTAACTATAGATAAATTTAAAAAAACGATAAAAAAATATAAAAATCTAAAAAAAATCAAAATTAAATTAAATCAACAAAATGTTTTTAAATATTTAGACATAATTAAAAATATTAATCCTAAAATATCTCTTGTAATTGATGCTAATGAAGGATGGACTTTAAAATTTTTATATGGCAATCAAAATAGATTAAAAAAATATAATATTTTATTTATCGAACAACCTATTAAATCATCACAGGATAAGTTCTTAAAAAAAATAAATTTACCAATATGTGCCGATGAAAGTTTTCATTTAAAAAATGCAAAAAAATTAAATAAAAATTATAAATGGGTAAATATTAAGTTAGATAAATTCGGAACTGAAAAAGAGGTTTTGCGATATATTAAAATAGCAAAAAAAAAGAAATTAAAAATATTACTAGGTAGTATGGTTAGTTCATCGCTTTCTATTGCGCCTGCGTTAAGGTACGCGAAATACTGCGATCTTTTAGATTTAGATGGTGCACTGTTTTTAAAAAAAGATTTAAAAAATGGGATAAAATATAAAAACAATTCTCTAATCTATAATCCAAACTTTTTCTTTGGAAATTATAAAAATAGACTGGTATGATATCCGTAAATTTATAAGACTATGAGCAAGTACGAACAAGTTTTTAAAGAATCTATAAATAATCCAGATAAATTTTGGGGTTCTGCTGCAGAAGATATTCATTGGTTTAAAAAATTTGACAAAGTTTTACATACAGATGGGCCCCCTTTCTACAAATGGTTTAAAGGTGGAAAAACAAATACCTGTTACAATGCTTTAGATAGACATGTAGAGGCAGGTCATGGAGATCGTGTTGCGCTTATCTATGATAGCGCAATGCTAAACACAAAAAAAAAATTTACCTATAAAGAATTAAGAGACAAAACTGCAATTCTAGCAGGAGCATTACATAAAGCTGGAGTTAGAAAAGGTGATAGAGTTATAATTTATATGCCGATGATACCTGAAGCTATCACGGCAATGTTAGCATGTGGTAGAATTGGAGCGGTACACTCTGTTGTTTTTGGTGGCTTTGCCTCTAATGAATTAGCAAGCAGAATTGAAGACTCAAAAGCAAAAATAATATTATCTGCCTCTTGTGGTTTAGAACCTGGACGCGTAGTGGATTACAAACCACTTTTAGATGGTGCTAGAAAAATTTCTAAACACAAAGTGGAAAAAACAGTAATTTTCCAAAGAGAAAAATTAAAAGCCTCCATTGGTCCCGAAGATATTGATTGGAATGATTTTATTAAAGATGCAAAACCAATTGACTGTGTAGAATGCGATGCGAATGATCCTGCTTATATTCTTTATACATCAGGAACAACTGGGGTTCCAAAAGGAATTTTAAGAGACATTGGGGGTCATATCGTTGGAATTAAATGGACTATGAAAAATGTTTACGACATTAATCCTGGTGATGTTTGGTGGTCTGCAAGTGATATTGGTTGGATTGTTGGACACTCATACATTGTTTATGGTCCTCTATTTCAAGGTTGCACCACAGTAGTATTTGAAGGAAAACCAGTTGGAACACCAGATCCTGGAGCTTTTTGGAGAGTAATCTCAGAATATAAAGTGAAAACTTTATTTACTGCTCCAACTGCATTTAGAGCAATTAAAAAGGAAGATCCAAATGGAGAATATTTTAAGAAATACGATCTATCGAAATTTGAAGCATTATTTTTAGCAGGCGAAAGAGCAGACCCTGATACGATTCATTGGGCAGAAGCTTTATTAAAAAAACCAGTGATTGACCACTGGTGGCAAACAGAGACTAGTTGGGCCATTACTGCAAACTTCAAAGGTTTGGGTTTGTTTCCCACTAAATATGGATCAGCTGGAAAACCTGCTCCTGGTTATGATGTTAGAGTTTTAAAACCAGATGGAACAGAAGCGAAAAGAAGTGAGATGGGAGATATTTGTGTAAAACTTCCGCTACCACCTAGTACGTTCCCTACCCTTTGGAATGCAGATAAAAGATATAAAGATAACTATATGAGCACTTACCCTGGATATTATCAAACCTATGATGCAGGTCACATGGATGAAGATGGATATTTATGGATCATGGCAAGAACTGATGACATTATTAATGTTGCAGGTCACAGATTATCAACTGGTTCTATGGAAGAAGTGTTATCTGAACATAAAGATGTAGCTGAGTGTGCAGTGATTGGTATTGCCGATAAACTTAAAGGACAAATGCCAGTTGGACTTGTAGTTTTAAAAACAGGAGCAAATCGAAAATCAGAGGAAATAAGTAAAGAATGCGCTCAAATGGTAAGAGATAAAATTGGACCAGTTGCAGCTTACAAAACAACTATTGTTGTAAAAAGATTACCTAAAACAAGATCTGGAAAAGTTTTAAGAGGAACGATGAGAAAAATTGCAGATCAAGAAGAGTTTAAAGCTCCAGCAACTATCGATGATCCTAAAATTCTAGATGAAATAAAAGATTCTTTAAAATCTGCAGGTATTTTAAAATAAAATCTCTAATTTAAATTTAAATTTTGATAAAAATCCAAAATTTCTGGATTTGCTAAAGCTTCTAAATTTTCTATCTTTTCTTTGTTTAAAATTTTTCGAACCGCAATTTCAACAATCTTTCCACTTTTAGTTCTTGGAATATCAGGACACTCAATTATTAATTGTGGAACATGTCTTGGTGAACAGTTAACCTTTATTTTACTCTTTATTTTTCCAATTAATTCATCATTTAGTTTAGATCCTTGTTTCATTTTTACAAATAAAACAATCCTAACATCATCATTATAATTTTGACCAACAACTAAGGCTTCAATAATGCCTTCAAAATTTTCTACTTGCCTATAAATTTCTGCAGTTCCAATTCTAACACCACCTGGTTTTAATGTGGCATCCGATCTGCCATAAATAATGTAACCATTATTTATAGTTCTTTGGATATAATCTCCATGATACCAAATATTTTTAAATTTATTGAAATAAGCATTTTGGATTTTAGACTCATCAGGATCATTCCAAAATTTAACTGGCATAGATGGAAAAGGTTTTTTAATTACAAGCTCTCCCTTATCATCATTTTTAACTTCTGATCCATTTTCGTTATAAATTGCAACTTCAATTGCTAGACTTGGACATTGAATTTCACCAGCATAAATAGGGTCAAATAAATTTCCAAGTACAATACAACCAACCACGTCGGTTCCTCCTGAAATAGAGGAAAGATGAACATCGTTTTTAATGTTTTGATAAACATATTCAAAACTTTCTTTTACTAAGGGGCTGCCAGTTGAGGTAATCGTGTTTAAACTTGAAAGATCATAGGATTTTGCATTAAATTTTTCGTTTTTTAAATGGTCGATATATTTTGCTCCTACCCCAAACAAAGTAAATTGATGTTCGGCACAATACTGAATTAATCTATCGATCTTGGGATAAAAAGGATTGCCATCATATAAATAAATAGTAGCCCCACAAGATAGAGCTCCTACTTTCCAATTCCACATCATCCATCCTGTGCTCGTAAAATAAAAAAGACGGTCTTTGTCCTTAACATCGCAGTGAATAGAAAGCTCTTTTTTTTGCTCGATTAAAGAATTTCCAGCACCATGAACGATGCATTTTGGTTTACCGGTCGTTCCTGAAGAATAAAGAATATAAACAGGATGATCAAATTCAAATTCTTCAAAATTCTCATCTGGTTTTTGATTTTTAATAATTTTAGAAAAAGAAATATATTTTCCAAAATTGTCTTCATTTTTTTTATAACTAAAGACGATTACTTCTTGAACTGAAGGAATATGTTTTAATATTTCAGGAAGTCTTGCAAGAAGATCAATTTTTTTACCGTTATAATAATAAGAATCACAAGTAATAAATACTTTCGGTTCAATTTGAGCAAATCGATCAATTACTCCCTGAACTCCAAAATCTGGGCTACAACTAGACCATATATTTCCATTTTTAGCACAAGCAATAAATGAAATGATAGTTTCAATGGTATTTGGAGTGTAAGCAGCCACCCGATCTCCAAATTTTATTTTTGATTTTAAGTAAGATGAAAATTTACAAACTTGTTCGTAAAGTTCATTCCAAGTAATTTGATCCTCTTCTCCATTTTCTTTTTGTGAAAAAATTGCGGTTTCATTATTTTTTTTTACCAGTAAATTTTTTGCAAAATTTAACTTTGAATTTGGAAAAAATTTATTTTTATAAAACTTTTTATCCTTTTGAATAACGATGTTTCCTTTGGTTCCCAAAATATTGGCAAAATCCCAATATTCGTTCCAAAAAATTTCATCATTGGCAACGGACCATTCCCAAAAACTTTTATAATTTTGATTAAATTTTTGATTATATTTTTTTTCAATTAACTTTGAAAACTCATTAATTTTTGATTTTTCAATTTTATCTTTTGATGCCTTCCACAACATTTATTTCAATTCTTTACTTATTAATGTAGCGGCCTCAGCCATAGATTTCATTTTAGATAAAGCCACCTCTCTTGAAAAAGTAACCATTCCACAATTGGTGCAAAGAATAAGATTTTCTAATTTAGTAAATTTTAAAACTTTTTTTATTAATTCTAAAATATTTTTAGGATTTTCGATCTCTTTAGTAGCAACGTCAATGACTCCAGCCATAATATCTTTTCCTTTTAAAAGCCCTATTAAATCTAATGGAACTTTGGAATTCATACATTCAAGACTGACTTGATTTATTTTACTTTTCTCAAGTAATGGAAAAACATGTTCGTATTGTCGCCATTCATTACCTAGGGATTGTTTCCACTTAATATTAGCTTCAATTCCATAACCGTAACAAATATGAACTGCAGTTTTTACTTTTAGATTTTTTGCCGCTTTTTCTAACGTTGCGACACCCCAGTCTTTTACTTCATCAAAGAAAACATTAAATGCAGGTTCATCAAACTGAATAATATCAATTCCTGCTTTTTCTAATTGAAG
>JAYQRG010000002.1:16528-20369 GCA_038146245.1 Candidatus Pelagibacteraceae bacterium
TTTTTTCATAATTTTTTTCTATTTTTAAATATAAAAAATAAGTAAGAAAAAATATTTAATAATAGTAAACAGAAAATTGCAACTTGAAATGCAAATACTTCGGAATATCCGAGTTTTTTAGTATAATCGATAATTAAACCAATTCCCCACTGCAAAATAAATATTCCAACGAAGAATAGTAGGTTATGCGAAGTAAGAGCTTTTCCAGCAAGATGAGTTGGGAATGATAATCCAACTGCTGGTTGGGTAACGGATAAAACTACGCAGCATAAACAATAAGCCGTCCAAAGTAACGCCCCTGCTTGAGGCCCTAAATAAACAATTAAAGCTAAAAAAACAAAAGTAAATGGAACTCCAATGAAAAGAAGTCTGTTTGCATGATAACCTAATTTTAAAAGTTTTGGATTGATATAGCCCCAAAATAAATATCCAAATAACATAATAATATTAATTTCAAATAAACCTGTTGCAGCTTCTACTGGAGAATATCCAGAAACTCGAACCATCCAAGGTCCTGCCCACAATGTAATAATGGCATAAAATCCACCTACATTAAAAAGTGCCATAGGAATTAAACTTCTAAAATACTCGCTCTTCCAAACAGTGGATAGAGACCCATCTTTTTTTTTAGATTTTGTATCTTTTTTATTGGACCAATTTGGCGAATATAAAAAAATCAAACTAATACAAATAAAAGTTAAAACTGCTAAACCAAAGAAAACGCTTCTCCAACCATAAACAGGTAATAAAAACTGGACTGGCAAAGTTGAACAAAGCATTCCAATAGAACCCACCATCAACATCCAAGAGTTTCCTCTTTGCAAATGATTGTCTGCCATCCAAACTCGGTAACCCGTAAGTGGTCCCATTAAACAGGAGCTAACTCCAATACCAATTAATACTCTTGCAATAAGAAGATTGGTAAAACTTCCAGCAACTGCAAAAGCTAACGCTCCGATAATTGCAATAATTAAAAAAGAACTTACAATTTTTTTGGGTCCATATTTATCTAATAAGTAGCCAAGAGGAATTTGCATGGAAGCAAAGCCTATAAAATATCCACCCGCTAATAATCCTAATTCTCCTGCGGATAAATTAAATTCATTCGTTAGAACTGGAGATAAGGTTGCGGTAATGGCACGAAGAAGAGTAGATAAAAAATATCCAAAAGCAAAAATAAAAAAAACTATTATAATTTTGCTCCTGGGAAGAATATTTTTTTTCATATTTAGAAATCTAACGAAATATCTTCGTGGTTTGCATCACACTTAGCGATATAAACTGCCTGTTGTTTCGTTAAATTATCTTGTGATCTTAAACCGATCGTATCTTTAATAACTTGATCATATTTGTTGATTTGAGCAAGTAAAGTTTGGGCTTTTGCTCTCCAACCCGTTCCTTCTTTTAAAGCCAGGATTGCTTGATCGTTGAAATTTTTAATAGCAACTATGTCTCCAGCTTTAATTTTTTGAATGGCATTGTAAATGATTTCAGAAACATTACCCATGCCTGCTAACTTATCTGTTTCTTCTAAAATACCATTTAAAGTTTTATCTAAATCTTCTTTTGAAAATTTATTTAAATTTTGATTTAATTTTTCAATTTTTCCTATAATTAGATTTATTTTTTCAACTCCAGCAATATCTTTCCTCACTGTTGCTAATGCTGTGTAACTTTCTTCTGTATTTCTTAAATATTTTTTTAGTGAACTTTGATAGTCTTTTTTCAATTCTTTAAATTGCTTATATTTATCTGCCCAATCTTTAGGAATTTGAGAATTAGTTTTTTGAATATCTTCATTTATTGTTTTAATTTCATTTTTAATCTTCTGCACTTTTGCCTGATCCGTTTTTTCATATATTTTAATGTCATTTTCTAATTTTTTTATTTCATTTTGATCAAAAACTATTTGATGTTGTAGCTTTCTAACCGACTTATGAAGATCGTAATATCCTTTGGAATATTCATCTAATTTCTTTTTCTTGTTTTTTACTTCATCCACTAAAGGAAAGGTATTAAGCGCTAGTACAAAATGTTTATCAAATAATTCTTTTTTGTCTTTAGGTAAAACCGAAGTATCTAATGTTTGATTGGTTTTAATTAATGAGATTAAATTTTCACGCTCTTTCCCATAAGTATTAAATTTGTATTCTAGAATACATTTTTGTAATTTTGGATTGGTAGGTGGTGGTGATACCTCTGAGGTTAAATAAGATCTAGCTGGTAAATAATTTGCAATCGCTGGATAATATCCCACGATTACTAAAGCAAATAACTGTAATGCAATAAATGGAACTGCACCTTTCCAAATATCTACCGTGGATACCTCTTTTGGAGCAACTCCTCTTAAATAAAATAAAGAAAAACCAAATGGTGGTGTTAAAAATGATGTTTGCATATTTAATCCAACCATCACTCCTAACCAAAGTGCGGTTATATTTGCTGCAGGATCTAACAATAAAATAGGTGTTACAATCGGTATCACCACAATTGCAATTTCCAAATAATCTACAAAAAATCCTAAAATGAATATTAAAGTCATCACAAAAATAAATTGTGTCCAAAAACCACCAGGAAGGGTCATTAAAAATTCTCTTACAAGTTCTTCACCACCAAAAGCTCTAAAACCAGCGGTTAGCATCGCAGCACCAATTAAAATAATAAACACTAAAGTTGTAGTAATAGTAGTTTCTTTGGAAACGTCATGTAATGTATTTTCAATTTTATAAGCGCGCCAAAAACTCCAAGCGATAGAAATAATTAAAGCAATTACTGCAAGTAACGCTATAAAAACACCAATCGTATCTTTGGTTCCTAAATTTTGTTTAATATTTAAATTAAATTGTGAGTGTAAAATCAAAATAAGAATACAAGAAAGTCCTGCAATGATGGAGGGCGTATAGGTATGTTTGTGATTTGGATACAATTTATATCCTGCCATGACGGTTGCTCCAATTGCACCAATTGCTCCAGCTTGGTTTACTGTTGCTACTCCATATAAAATAGAACCTAACACTACGATGATAAGAACTAGCGGAGGCACTAATGAAAAGAAAACTCTTTTATAAAAAGCAGGTCCTAAAACTTCTTTAATTTCTAGAGGAGGTGCGGCTTTTGGATTAATAAAAGAATACACTAAAACATAAACTGCGTATAATCCAACGAGTACGATCCCTGGTATCAAAGATCCTAAAAACATTTCACCAGCACTAGTAGAAGTGACTCCATATTCACTTGGCATGACGTTCTCGCCAGTGAAAAGTTTAAAATCATGAATTCTTAAAGAATTTGCAATATCAGATGCATTGGAAAGTTGATCGGCAATAATAATTAAAACGATAGACGGTGGTATAATCTGACCTAAAGTTCCTGAAGCAGTTATAATTCCTGTCGCTAACGTAGTTTTATAATTATTTCTCATCATCGCTGGTAAAGAAATAAGACCCATAGCAACCACCGTTGCACCTACGATACCAGTAGTAGCAGCGAGTAAACCTCCAACTAATATAACGGAAACTCCAAGGCCTCCTGGAACTCTTCCAAATAATTGCCCCATCGTAATAAGAAGCTCTTCTGCAATTTTAGATTTTTGAAGCATAAGCCCCATATAAATAAATAGAGGAATTGCAATTAAAGTATCTCGTTCTGAATCCCAGTAGGTACTTCTAAAATTAGTAATTGCAGATGTAATCCAACCTACGGGGCCGTCTTGATGGAAATAAGCAGAAGCGTTTCCAGCGAATATCCATCCGCATAATCCAGCAATGGTAATGGTAATAATTGCAGATCCAGGAAGTGCAAAAGCAACTGGAAATCCAGATCCTAGTGCAAATCCCATTAC
>JAYQRG010000002.1:20777-67713 GCA_038146245.1 Candidatus Pelagibacteraceae bacterium
CCCATGAATGCTTGTTCGTAATAAAAAACATATCTAGTAATCACAATGCTTGCTTCAGAAAAAACAACTAAAGTTGCAAACCAAATAAAACTAGGAGCTTTCTTATAATAACCAATCACAAATCCAATCACTCCCAAAGGTAGGTGAAAAAGTAATGCTCTAGAACTAGGTTTGGTAAAAATATTTAAGGTACTGTCTGACATTAATTTAGATAAGATTTTTTCAGCTGCCAAAAAGGAAATGAAAATATCAAATAAACCTATGAAAAAAATTGCCCAAAATGCGGATCTAGCAATATAACTAGACCATTCAGAAAATTTTTCAGAACAGGGTAAAATTTGCTCATCAGATATTTTTACAGCATATAAAAAACTATAAACGATCACGAAAACATAAGAGGCAAGCTGGATCAAAGCTAATAAAACATCTATCCCTTTCAAAGTTGAAAAAGATTTAAATAACTTTTCAATACCAGGCCAATTAAAATAAACGGTAACAATATTATTTAATAAAAAAACAATTGTTAAAAAAACAGTTAAAACTGAAATAAATTTAAGAAAGTTTTTTAAATTATGATTCATAAAAAAAAACCACGGGGTTATCTCCCCGTGGTTTTTGTAATGATTACGATAAATTAAGTACTCTGTTTCTTTGTTGTAAGTAAGTTACGTCCGAAGCTTGGTAGTATTTACCAATATCTCTTCTTGCAGTGACGAAACTTGCGTGAACTTTTTTCGCCATGGCACTATTTGCTGTAACTTCTTTAAATACTTCGTTAGCAGCTTTACCAAATGCATCATAAATACGGTCGCTATATTTTAAAACTTTAACACCGTGATTTTTGATTAATCGATTTAAAGCTTCACCATTTTTAGCTGCAAACTCAGCCATCATGATGTCGTTTTCAGCTGACGCAGCTGCTTCAATCAATATTTGATCAGACTTAGATAAACCTTTAAACCAAGATTTATTAATACCTAATGATAACATTGAGCCTGGCTCATGAACTCCTGAAGCATACATAATTTTTGTAGCCTCATAGAACTTCATAAATTCATCTGCAAATGGTCCTACCCATTCTGTAGCATCGATGTTTCCGTTCACTAAGTTTTCATAAATTTGTCCACCTGGTAAACTCACAACGCTTGCTCCAAGCTTAGTCATCATTTGACCGCCAAGACCTGGCATCCTGATTTTTAATCCTTTGAAATCCGCTGGTGATTTAATTTCTTTTCTAAACCATCCTCCAGCTTGAACTCCTGTGTTTCCACACATAAAGCATTGTAAATCATATTTGCCAGCTAGTTCATCCCAAAGTTGCTGTCCTCCACCCCAACGAATCCAACCATTCATTTCAACATAGGTTAGACCGAAAGGTACAGTGCAGAAATATGAAAAGGCAGGATCTTTTGCCGTCCAGTAATATTCAGCTCCATGATACATTTGAGCCTTACCTGAAGCAACGTGATCAAAAGAGTCGAAAGCTCCAACTCTTTTTCCTGCTGGATAAAGTGTTACATTTAAACGTCCTCCGGACATTTCTGTTACTCTTTTAGCAAATCTCGCAGCACCTACTCCAAGGCCAGGAAAGTTTTCAGGCCATGTCATGACCATGATTATTTCTTTACGTTCTTGAGTAATCGCTGGAGCGGCTAAAGCGGTTGCGCCTAATGCTGCTGCACCAGTTGCAACTACTGCTTTCTTCAAAAACTTACGTCTTGAAGAAATTTTAGTTTTTTGGATTTTTTCCATTATCACCTCCCCAAAAGTGAATTAGTTTTGAGAAGAAAATATACTAAAAATCAATATTTGTAATTGTAAATATAAAATTGCAATTAATAGTTGTGTTTGAAATTATGATTAATCTTCCCAAACTGGAATTTTCTTTTCAAAGAACGATTTGATACCGATTTTTTTATTTTTAGAATCTAATAGTTGGTAAAAAGTATTTCTTTCATCAGAAAGATCTCTGGCTAAATGAATATCGTTTTTAATTAATCTTTTAATTTCGATTAAACTAGATTTTGGTTTAGAAGCAATTAGTTTTGCAAACTTTAAACTTTCTTCTTTATAATTTTCTTTAGGAAAAATTTTACTTACAAATCCAAATTCTAAAGCTTCATTTGCAGATATGATTTCACCAGTCATACAAAGGTAATTTGCATGATATTTTCCAATATATTTTTTTAATCTTTGGGTTCCTCCAATTCCTGGAATTAATCCTAAGTTTAATTCTGGTTGGCCAAACTTTGCTTCTGAAGATGCGATAATAATATCGCAAATCAAAGATAGTTCCATTCCACCACCTAAAGCATAGCCTTCTACAGAAGCGATAATTGGAATTTTAATATCTTCTATTTTATCAAAATAATTAAATAGTCCATTTTTTTCCGCTGAATTAGAATTTAATTTATCTAGTTCTTTAATGTCAGCTCCTGGTGAAAAAAGTTTATCATTTCCTTTAAGAAGAACACAGCGAATGGATGCATTGGACTCGAAATTTTCTAAAGCTTCAAAAATTTCTTTTGAAGTTTCAATGTTTAAAGAATTTTTATCTTTTTCCCTAGCTATAGTTAAAATACCTAGAGGGCCGTCATTGCTGACGTGAATATTCTTATATTCCATTAAAGGAAGGTTACTTGTGATTTAAGAAATTTCTTTCAATACACATCGCAACACCCATACCGCCACCAATACAAAGAGTAGCTAAACCTTTTTTAGCTTTTTGTTTTTGCATTTCGTGGATTAGGGTTACTAGTACTCTTGCTCCAGATGCTCCAATTGGATGACCTAGTGCGATTGCACCTCCGTTAACGTTCACTCGATCAGGTGTAAAACCTAATTCTTTGTTAACAGAAATTGCTTGTGCAGCAAACGCTTCGTTTGCTTCGATTAAATCTAATTGATCTTCGCCCCATCCAGCTTTTTCTAAAGCTAATCTAGATGCAGGGATTGGACCTGTTCCCATGATAGAAGGATCGACACCACACACTGCCCAAGAAACGATTCTTGCTAGTGGTTCGATGTCTCTTTTTTTTGCTTCTTCCGAACTCATTAAAATAACTGCTGCAGCACCATCGTTAATTCCTGATGCATTACCTGCAGTTACAGATCCATCTTTTTTAAAAGCAGGTCTTAATTGACCAAGTTTTTCTACTGTAACACCATCTTTTGGATATTCATCAGTATCAAAAATAGTTTCGCCTTTTTTGCTTTTAATTTTGATTGGAACGATTTCATTTTTAAATTTACCAGCTTTAATTGCTGCGATTGCTTTTCTTTGAGAAGAAGCTGCAAAATCATCTTGTTCTTCTCTTCTGATTTGGAATTTCTCAGCGATATTCTCCGCTGTCATACCCATGTGGTAGTTATTGTAAGCATCCATTAAACCATCTACTAGCATAGAATCTGCTAACGTAGCTGGACCCATCTTCACTCCATTTCTTAAATTTACTAAGTGAGGAGCATTGCTCATACTTTCTTGACCACCAGCAACAACGATTTTTGCATCACCAACTAATATAGAATTATAACCATATCCAACACATGCTAAACCAGATCCGCAAAGTTGATTGATTGTAGTTGAAACTGTTTCGTTAGGAAGACCTGCGCCTTTGGCAGCTTGTCGAGCTGGGTTCTGTCCTGAACCTGCTTGTAAAACTTGACCTAAATATACTGTGTCTACATCGTTACTTTTAATATCAGAATGTTGTACACATTTTTTTATTACTTCAGATCCTAATTGAGAAGCGGACATAGAAGATAAAGATCCTCCAAAACTTCCAATTGCTGTTCTGAATGCGCTTGTGATTACGATTTCTTTATTACTCATTTTTCTTTTTCCTCCTATAATTTATTGCATGTATTGACCACCGTTGATATTGAACGTTGCTCCAGTGATAAATCCAGCAGCATCACTAACTAAATAACTAGTTAAAGCTGCAATTTCACTTGGCTCCGCTAATCTTCCAACGGGTATTTGTCCTACAATTCCTTTTAAAATATTTGCATCAATTTTTTTAACCATGTCGGTTCCCACATAACCTGGTGCAATCACGTTTACAGTAATTCCTTTATTTGCATTTTCTTGAGCAACTGCTTTTGAAAAACCAATAATACCAGATTTTGCAGCTGAATAGTTTGCTTGTCCTATTTGGCCTTTAACACCATTCACCGAACTGATATTGATAATTCTTCCAAAACCTTTTTGTCTCATTCCATCGATTACATTTCTTGTAACGTTGAATACAGAATTTAAATTTGTGTTAATGACTGCTAACCATTCTTCTGAGGACATTTTATGTAAAAATCTGTCTTTAGTTATTCCGGCATTATTAATAAGTATATCGACTGTTCCACCTAAATCTTTTTGAATTTCTTGAATGCTTTTCTGACAGCTATCAAAGTAAGCTACATCAAATTTATAAACTTTGATTCCTGTTTCTTTTGAAAATTTCTCTGCTGCTTCTGGGTGTCCAATAAAAGTTGAAGCAACTGTATAACCATCATCTTTTAACCTTTTTGATATTGCGGCACCAATTCCTCGAGTACCACCTGTGACCAACGCAATTTTTGACATTTTGGCTTTATAATCCCTTATTTACAAACTACAAGACCAGTTTTCTAAGGGGGGAGGTGAGAACTGGTCTGTGTAGTTTATTTTTCTTTAGTTACCTTTAACTCCAGAAACTTTTCTTTTTTCGTCAGCAATAACGCTTTTTAGTTCAGTTAAACTGTCTAAAAATCTAGCGTTTAAAATTTCGAATGCTTCAGAAGCAGTTTTTTCATTGATTTTCGCTAATTCTGATACATTAGCTTGAGCTTCAACGATTGCTTTCTTAATCATTTCGATAGCTTTAGAAGCTTGTTCTTGAGTATTGCCTTTAGCAACTTCTGAAGTAGCTTCTTTTGTGCTAGCAATTGCTTGGTTTAAGATTTCAACTTGTTTTTTTGCAAACGCGTTGATACCTGCAAATACTGCATTTGATGCACCAGCAAGTGCTTCCATTGTTTTCTTTTGAGAAACAATGTAGCTGTCTGCGTTTAAGTCTAAATTTGGTAATTTAGCCGCAGATAAGATCTTTTGAAAATCAAACATTTCAAAAGGGTTGTTAACGTTATTAATCATAGTTTATCTCCTAGTTAATTTTTAATATGAAACCTATATATGTTGCTTCGCAATAGATTGCAATAGCTATTTTATTATATTATTATTATATTATTGATTTTATTGATTTATTTCTTTTGCACTGCATTAATAAAATATTGCAAAACAATATTAATTGTTGCATTAGCATAGAATATTAAATAAACATAAAAGAAAAAATATCAATGTCTAATACAAAAAATTCAGAAGGATTTACAGCTCCAAACCTCGATCAATTGGGAGACATTTTTCAAAACAATCTTAATATTTACAATAATTTTATAAACCAGTTTCAAGGCATGAATCAAAGTAATGGGAAAGTTCCTTTTACTCCTCAAGATTTGTTTAAAATGATTGAACCTACCAGCAAAAACATTTCGCAAGGATTATTTAAATTTGCAGAAGCCGTTGCTAAAAATCCAAAAGTATATTTTGATGAAATTAATAAATGGGTCACTCAAGTAGCTGCTCTTAACTTTTACTTTATATCTAAGTTATCAGGCCAAGCGGCAGATCCGATTGTTATCCCAAGCAAAACAGATAAACGATTTGCCTCTCCAGAATGGGAAAAAAACTTCTTCTTTGATTTTATAAAACAGTTTTATTTAATTACTTCAAGATTATTAGAAAACATTGTTAACCTTGTAGATATTCCAGATGAAAAACAAAAAAAACTTTTAATATTTTATGTAAAACAATTAAATGCAGCATTCTCCCCTACTAATTTTGTGGCAACGAATCCAGAAGTTCTACATACGACTATAAAAGAAGGTGCTCAAAATTTAATTCGTGGGTTTAATAATTTTAGAGAAGATTTCTTAAAACATCCAAACAAACTATTTATTTCTCAAACTACTACTGAAAACTTCAAGATTGGTGAAAATATTGCAAATACCAAAGGAAGAGTTATTTTTAAAAATAAATTGTTTGAGCTTGTTCATTATGATGCAAGTACAGATCAACAGTATGCTAAGCCTCTTTTAATAGTCCCACCCTTCATTAATAAATTTTACATCATGGATTTAAATGAAAAAAAATCAATGATGAAATATTTAGTAGATAATAAACAAAATACATTTTTGATTTCATGGAAAAATCCAGAAGCAGATAGCAGAGACTTTGGTTTCAAAGATTATATTGAAGATGGTGTACTAAAAGCAATTCAAGTCGCTTGTCAGGAAACAGGTCAAGATGGTGTGAACTTAGCATCTTACTGCGTGGGTGGAACTTTAACTTCTATGGTTCTAGCTTACTTAAAAAACAAAAAAGATTTTAATTATAAAGTTTTCTCCTCTACATATTTTGCTAGCTTAGTAGACTTTACTGATCCTGGTGATTTAGGAATCTTTATTAATGAAGAACAAATTCAAAGTTTAGAAAACAGAATGAAGCAAACAGGATATTTTGATGGAAAAGATATGGCTGCTACATTTAATTTTTTAAGACCTGGCGATTTATATTGGAACTACGTGGTAAATAATTATCTAATGGGACAACAACCTGCAGCCTTTGATATGCTGTATTGGAACAGTGACTCTACAAGATTACCAGAAAAACTTCAGAGCGATTATTTAAGATCCATGTATTTAAATAATATGTTGGTGAATAAAGAATATAAACTTGATAACAAAATTTTAGATCTAGCAAATATTGATGTACCTATGTTCCACGTTGCCACAACTGAAGATCACATAGCACCTTGGAAATCTGTGTTTATGGGTATTAAAAACTACAAAGGAGCATGTAAATTTATTCTTGCAAATTCAGGACATATTGCAGGTATTATTCAAGGATCTGATAATAAGCCCGGAAAATTGTACTATTTTGAAAATGACAGTGGGTCATTGGAAGATTCCGATAACTGGCTTCAATCCTCAGAAAAGAAAGATGGTTCTTGGTGGCCAATGTGGATGAAATGGATGCAAAAGTACTCTGGAGATTTAAAAAATGTATCTGAAATTAATTTAAATAAATTTAAAGAACTGTATAAGGCTCCAGGACAATACGTAGTTCAAAAATAAATATGATTGAAATTAAAAAATATTCTAACCGTAGATTATATAATACCGACACAAGTTCTTACATTACGCAAGAAGATATTGTGGAGTTAATTAAAAAAGGAATGAAGTTTAAAATCTACGATGCAGATACCAAAAAAGACATTACATCAAATATTCTAACCCAAATAGTTCTAGATAGAGAAAATTCAGGAACCAATATGATCCCAGAAGAATTTTTAAAACAAATTATTCTATTTAGTGAAAGACAACAAGCAGCGGATATGTTTGGATTTTTAAATAACGTTCATAACTTTGCTCAATCTAATAATTTATTCACTCAAGGTTTCCAAAACATGTTAAAGCTTAACCCTTTTGATTTACAATCTTATTTCAATATGAATGGCGCGAATAATAAAACGAAAGAACCAGCACCAAAAGATAAACAAAACAATGTAGAAGAATTATTATCGCAAGTAGAAAAGTTAAAAACAGAAATCGATCAGATTAAGAAAAAAGAAAAAGCTAGTTAAACTCTATAGGCTGCCCAGCCTTCACATCATTTAATTTTCCATCCCAAACTACAACCTCACCATTCACAATCGTACCCATAGGACTTGCTTTCACTTTGTAATTATTGAATGCAGTCCATTTACAATTGCTAGCTATCCAATCATTTCGGATAATAAATTCTTTTTTTAAATTCATAATAGTAAGATCGGCATGATTTCCTTTTTTAATCGAGCCTTTGTTTTTAATAGAAAAAATTTTACAAGGATTAGTACAAAGCAAATCTACTAATTTTGTTAAAGTTATTTTTCCTTTTAAATAATAATCGGTCATGATTAAGCCTATGGTTTGTACTCCAGTCATTCCAGATGGACTTTTAGGATAAATTGCTTTTTTTTGTTCTAACGTATGAGGTGCGTGATCGGATCCAATCACATCCACCGTATGATCAAAAATACCTTTCCAAATCCCTTCCATGTGATCTTTCGTTCGAATGGGAGGATTCATTTGTGCCAGGGTTCCTATTTGATCATAAATTTCAGGACCAAACAAAGTTAAATGCTGAGGGGTAGTTTCAACAGTGCAGTATTGTTTATGATCTTTTAAAAAAGCTATTTCTTCTTTGGTAGATACATGAAGAACATGAATTCTTTTTTTATGTTTTTCTGCAAAAGAAGTTACTTTTTTTGTAGATAATAATGCGCAATCTGAGCTTCTCCAAACATAATGGGATTTAACGTTTCCTTCTTCAATAAAACTTTTTCTATCATTTAATAAATTTTCATCTTCTGAATGGATCGATACAATTTTTGGAGAGTTTTTAATGACCTGTTCAATATGCTCGTCATTTTTTACAAGTAAATCACCGGTAGAGGATCCGACAAACATTTTAACACCGCAGCAACCTTTGAGATTTTTAACAAAATTTAAATCTGCGGAGTTCTTTTCTGTAGCGCCAAAATAAAAAGCATAGTTACAATACATTCTTCCTTTGGCTCTATTTAGTTTATCTTGGAATCTTTCCGTATTATCGGTGGGGGGCGAAGTATTTGGCATTTCGAAAATTCCAGTCACACCTCCTAAAACTGCTGCCTTAGATCCACTTTCCAAAGTTTCTTTGTTGGCATCACCAGGTTCTCTAAAATGCACCTGCGTATCGATAAAACCTGGAAAAATTGTTAAACCACTACAATCTAAAGTTTGACTGTCCTTAGCAGATAGATTTTCACCTACTTCTGTAATGAAACCATCTTTGATTAAAATATCTGATTTTTTTAGAGCGTTATTTAAATAGCACTCTGCATTTTTTAACAATAATGAATTGGTTTCTTTCATGAAAGATATTATTTAACTTATATGAAAGATAATTACATAACTATCTTAGAAAAGAAAACATTAATTTCTATTACAGGAAAGGATTCGAAAAATTTTTTACAAAACTTTATTACCAACGATATTCAACTAAATAACTCCAATAATACGATCTATGCAGCTCTATTAACGCCTCAGGGAAAACTTTCCTTTCACTTTTTTATCATAGATCATGACAAGGAAAAAATTATTATAATCGATACTAAACAGAGTGAGGATTTTATAAAGAAAGTAAATTTTTTCAAACTAAATTTAGAAGTAGATTTAAAAAAAATAGATCAGAAAATCATTCTTTATATTCATTCTGATTCTTTTTTAAAAAAAAATCACTTAGAAACTAAAAATGGGTCCACATTACAAAAAGATAAAATAATTATTTTTACAGATCCAAGAATGAATTCTATTGGTGCATATGCTGTTATAGAAAAAACTAGCTTAAATCCGTTTTTAAAAGAAAATAGTTTTACTTTAGAATCAAATACAACGTACGACGATCACCTTAATGAACTGGGGTTGGTTGATAATGTTTTATTAAAAATAAAGGATCAATTCTTTTCCTTGGAATGCAATCTCAAAGAATTAAATGCAATTAGTTTTACAAAAGGATGTTATTTAGGCCAAGAAAATACTGCAAGAATGAATATGAAAGATAAATTATCAAGAAGAGTACTACCTGTAAAAAAAATATCAGGAGATTTAAATGAAAATGATGAAATTTTTTTTAAAGATGACAACATTGGAAAAATTATTTCCACATCACCTCTATTTGCTTTAGTCAAAGTTAAAAATATTAATGAGTTTAAAACTAAAGATTTAATTACAAACCATCAATCTAAATTAAAAATTGTATTACCGAATTGGCTAAAAACCTAATGGTGCGGTCAGTGAGACTTGAACTCACACAGGTTACCCCACACGCCCCTCAAACGTGCCTGTCTACCAATTCCAGCATGACCGCAAAATCTGGTTTTTTTAATATATTAAATGTGACAATATTATAAAATAAATAATTAAAATTAAGTTTATAATTAAGTTTATGTTAAACGAACCAGTTTTTAATTCTACGGTAGAAAAAGCTACCCAAGGAATATTTAATAAAATTCAAAAAAGTATTCCAAGTATCGAATGGCCTTCTATTGCTCCTTACATTTATGAAATTAATCAATTAAAAAAAGAAAAAGGAATAACGATTCTTGCTCACAATTATCAAACTCCTGAAATTTTCTACGGTGTAGCAGATTTTGTAGGAGATTCTTTAGCACTTGCGATCGAAGGGTCTAAGGTAAAAAATAAAAAAATTATTATGTGCGGTGTTCATTTCATGGCAGAGACTACAAAAATTATGTCACCAGACAAAAAAGTAATTTTGCCTAATTTAAAAGCAGGTTGTTCTTTAGCAGAATCTATAACGGCTCAAGATGTGAGAGATTTAAAAAAGAAATATCCAGGTGTTCCCGTAGTAACATATGTTAATACCTCTGCCGCGGTAAAAGCTGAAACCGATATATGCTGTACTTCAGCAAACGCTGTTAAAGTGGTTGAGTCCCTAGGAGTGAAACGAGTCATTTTCTTACCTGATAAATATTTAGCAAAATATGTAGCAAGCAAAAGTAAAGTCGAAATTATATCCTGGGAAGGAAAATGTGAAGTTCATGATAAATTTACAAAAGAAGAAATCATAGAGCTTAAAAATAGATATCCTGATATCAAAGTTGTCTCCCATCCTGAATGCCCCCCAGATGTTATAGGCGCTTCGGACTTTACGGGGTCTACTGCTTCTATGATTCAATATGTAAAAAAAAATAGTTTTAAAAATGTATTTTTAGTTACCGAATGTTCTATGAGTGACAATGTTCAAGTGGAAAATCCAAATGTAAACTTTGTAAAACCTTGTAATTTATGCCCTCATATGAAGAGCATCACCTTAAAAAATATTTTAGATTCAGTTCGTAATGAAACTTTTGAGATCGAGGTAGACCCAAATATTATTCTTCAAGCAAGAAAAGCTATCGAGAGAATGATTGCTATTGGTAGATAATTTTGAATAACGATTTGAATAAGAAAATTTTAAAGGATCTAATTCAATTAAGCATTAGAGAAGATCGGGTTCATCAAGATATTACCTCTAGTTTATCCTATCCTAAAAATAGGATCATCAAAGCCAACATCATCGTTAAAGAAAAAGCTATACTTTTTGGATGTGCACTCATTTGTACAATTCTAAAAAAAATAGACTCTAAACTTAAAATAAAACTTTTTAAAAAAGATAAACAAAAAGTAAACAAGGGAAATAAAATTATAAGCATTCAAGGACCCGTCAAATCGATTTTAAAATCTGAAAGATTGATTTTAAACTTCTTAGGACATTTATCTGGTGTGGCAACACAAACATACTTGCTTGTAGAAAAAGTAAAAAAATACAAAACTAAGATTTGTTGTACTCGCAAAACTATTCCGGGTCTTCGTATATTGCAAAAAATTGCTGTAAAAGCTGGAGGCGGAGTAAATAATCGTTTTGATTTAGAAGATGAAATATTTGTAAAAGACAATCATCATTTTGATAAGTTGAGCTTTAGATCAAAAATTCAATCCATTATTAGAAAAAATAAAAAAAGAAAAATGATTACAGTAGAAGTAGATAGTTTATCGCAATTAAAAAGTATTTTAGATTTAAAAATCAATAGAATTTTATTAGATAATTTTTCACCTCCTAGTTTAAAAAAAGTAATTGCATTAATTCCTAATAAAATTGAAACGGAAGCCTCAGGAAATATCAATCCAAATAATATTCTTGCTTACGCTAAAACTGGAGTACAAAGAATATCACTTGGATACTTAACTCACAGTGTAAAAAATATAGATTTTTCTCTAACTTTTTAAAAACTATTTTGAAAAAAATGGTTTAGTATTCGTAAATCTAAACCATGCTCTAGATAACCTGCTTTTAATAACTCCTGGGTTTGAAAAGAAGGTTTTTGACATTTTGTTTTATTGATCATCTCGTAAAACATGATTTTGGTTGGATCGATAAAAGTCTTTTTATAATAATTAGGATAATCTTCATAATGATCTAATTTTTTTTCATCTAAAACATTTAAATCAAAAATGACACCTGGCGTAGTAGAATTTACTGCTGGCTCTATATCTGGGTCCCCATAAGGTTTTCTAAATACTAATTTATAATTTTTAAGTTTATAAATTTTAATTTTTTTAAGATGAACTTTTAATTTTTTTTGAATATTAGAATTTAAATTGGTACCGTAGGCAAAATAAAACAAGGTTTAGGATAGTTTTTTTTCTCTAATTTTGGCTTGAGCAGCTGCTAGCCTTGCGATTGGAACTCTGTAAGGAGAGCAAGAAACATAATCTAAACCAGCTTTTTGACAGAAATGAATGGAGTCTGGATCTCCCCCATGTTCCCCACAAATTCCTAATTTGATTTTAGATTTATTTTTTCTGGCATTAGAACAGGCAAGCTGAATAAGCTGGCCTACACCGTTCACATCAATACTTACAAATGGATCAATTGGAAAAATATTATTTTCCACATAATCATCTAAGAATTTTCCAGCATCATCTCTACTAATACCTAAGGTCGTTTGCGTTAAATCATTGGTTCCAAAACTAAAAAAATCTGCATGATTAGAGATTTCTTTTGCATTAAGTGCAGCTCTTGGAAGTTCAATCATAGTTCCAATTAAATAAGTTATTTTTTTTGAATATTTTTTTTCAACTTCTGCTGCTTTTCTTGCAACTAACTCTTTTAAAATTTCTAGCTCTTTTGCCGTAGAGACTAATGGGATCATAATTTCTGGCACAATGGTCTTATTTTTTCCCTTTTGACAATGGATTAATGCTTCAAAAATAGCTTCACATTGCATTTCATAAATTTCAGGAAAGGATATTGCTAATCTACAACCACGATGACCTAGCATCGGATTTTCTTCATGCAAATCTGTAATTCTATTTTTAATTTCTTGTTCAGAAATATCTAATGACTTTGCCACCACTCCAATTTCTTTATCACTTTTTGGTAAAAATTCGTGAAGAGGAGGATCTAGCAAACGAATTGTAACTGGCAATCCTTGCATAATATTAAAAATATCGATGAAATCCTTTTTTTGAAAAGGTAGAATTTTTTGCAAGGCATTGGCTCTATCTTCTTTCTCTTTCGATAAAATCATTTGTCTTACATAAAGAATTCTTTCTTCATCAAAGAACATGTGCTCTGTTCTACAAAGACCTATACCTTCGGCTCCAAACTCTCGAGCCACTCTACTATCTAAAGGTGTCTCTGCATTGGTTCTTACTTTTAAAGATCGAATATTATCTGCCCAGGACATAATCGTTGAAAAATCTCCTGAAATATCTGGTTTAATTGTTTTAACTTCTCCTACCATCACTTCGCCGGTGGATCCGTCGATAGTAATAATGTCTCCCTCTTTGATTATTCTTTCTCCTACTCTAAATAATTTATTTGCATAATCGATTTGAATCGTTCCAACTCCTGAAACACAAGGTTTTCCCATTCCTCTTGCTACGACAGCGGCATGACTGGTCATTCCACCTCTACAAGTTAAAATTCCTTCTGCCGCATTCATTCCATGGATATCTTCAGGAGAAGTTTCTAATCTTACAAGAATAGTTTTTAGCTTTTGATTTTTTAAAGTTTCTGCATCATCTGCTGAAAAGGTAACTTGCCCACAAGCAGCCCCTGGGGATGCCGGTAAACCTTTGGCAATAATATCCTTTTTAGCTTTTGGATCTAAAGTAGGGTGCAATAACGTATCTAACATTTTAGGATCAATTCGAAGCAAAGCTTCTTCTTTGGTAATTAATTTTTCTTTCACCATATCTGCTGCAATTTTAATAGAAGCTTTTGCAGTTCTTTTTCCAGATCGGGTTTGCAACATCCAAAGTTTTTTATTCTCAACAGTAAATTCGATATCTTGCATATCTTTATAGTGTTTTTCTAACTTGTTATAAATTTTAACTAATTCTCCGTAAACTTTAGGCATCGCCTCTTCCATGGAAAGTTCTTTGGATCCAGCTTCTAATCTTGCTTTTTTAGTAATATTCTGTGGAGTTCTAATTCCAGCAACCACATCTTCTCCTTGCGCATTGATCAAATATTCTCCATAAAAACTTTTCTCGCCCGTAGAAGGATTTCTTGTAAAAGCAACCCCGGTTGCACAATCTTTCCCCATATTTCCAAATACCATGGACTGAATGTTTACAGCTGTGCCCCACTCTTCAGGAATATTATTTAATTTTCTGTAGGTTTTAGCTCTTTGATTTTTCCAAGATTGAAAAACTGCGCTAATCGCACCCCATAATTGTTGATACACATCTTGAGGAAAATCTTTCCCAATATTTTTTTTTATAATTTCTCTAAAATTTTTAATGATAGTTTTCCAATCGGATGCATCTAGATCCGTATCTAATATTGCGCCTTTGGTTAATTTATAATTTTCAATAATATCTTCAAAATTATGATGATCTACATCAAGCACCACATTGCTATACATTTGAATAAAACGACGATAGCTATCGTAAGCAAAAGTTTCGTTTTTTGTTTTTTCAGCAAGACCTAAAACGGTCTCATCATTTAAACCTAGATTTAAAACAGTATCCATCATTCCTGGCATAGAAACTCTGGCGCCTGATCTTACAGAAACTAGTAATGGATTTTGTTTATTTCCAAATTTTTTTCCAATTATTTTTTCAATATCTTTTACGCCTTGCTTGACTTGGGTGTCTAAACCGTTTGGATATTTCTTATTTTTTTTATAATATTCATTACAAGCTTCCGTGCTAATAGTAAAACCTGGAGGCACAGGCAGTCCAATTCGGATCATCTCCGATAAATTAGCTCCTTTGCCACCTAATAAATTCTTTAGAGATTGTTTTTCTTTTTTAGGTGTTTTGTTAAAACTATAAACCCAAGTAGCCATTATGATCCGTCAAGTTTTGAAAAGTCGGTAAATTTCTCAAAGGTTTTACACATCAAAGATAATAATTCTAGCCTATTTTTTCTAAGCTGTTGATTATCATCATTCACTTTTACATTATTAAAAAAGCTATCTGTAGAAGGTTTTAACTGCGACAAAAGCTGTAGTGATTTTTCATTTTCTCTTAACTTAGACGGAGTAGTAAAATATTCCCGAATCTCATTTATTTTTAACATCATCTCATCTTCTGACGGATGTTGAAATAAAATACGATCTGGCGTTCCAAATAGTTCTTCCTTGTTTTGTTGCAAACTTTGATCCAAAATATTTTTTGCCCGTTTATAGATTGCAACGGAATCTATCCCGTAAGAAGTTTTTAATAATTTATCTAATTGCTTAATCGTTTGGTAAAGAGAGAAAATATCGTCTGATCTAGTGGTAGATAAAATAGAATTGGTAATATCTAATCTAAAACCTTTATCTTTTAAAGTCACTCTGAATCTTTCAAATAAAAACTCCTCTAATTCTTCAATAATTCTTTCATTCGTTAAACGATAACGCTGGGTTAAATATAAATTTTTAGCGTTATTAAATATTTCTTTTAGTGGAACTTGAATTTTATTTTCTGTAATAATTCTTATAATTCCAAGACAAGATCTTCGAAGAGCAAAGGGGTCTTTGGAGCTTGTTGGTTTTTCTCCAATACCGAAAAATCCGATCAAAGTATCTACTTTATCTGCTAAAGCGACAGCGATAGAAATTTTTTCTTTTGGAACTTTGGTATTTGGCCCTAATGGAAAATAATGTCCTTCAATCGCATTTGCTATCTCTGGACTATAGCCTTGCTCAAGGGCAAAATATTTTCCAAGAATTCCTTGTAGCTCAGGAAATTCTCCTACAAGATCGGATACTAAATCTGCTTTGGAGATAGAGGCTGCAATTTCAGTGTCAGCTCGGTTTGCGCCGATCATATCTGCAATTAAAGTTGATAGTTGTCTAACTCTTTGGGATTTATCGTACATCGTTCCTAACTTTTGATAAAAAACAATAGATTGAAGCTTGGTTACTAGTTTTACTAAATTTTGTCTTTTATTTTTCTCCCAGAAAAACTTTGCATCCGATAACCTAGCATCAATTACTTTTTCATTTCCAGATACAATCAATTTTTTGGTATCAAAATTATTGGATACAAATAAAAAAGAATTCATTAATTTTTGATCGTATTGAGAACGCATTGCAAAATATCTTTGGTGCTGAACCATCGTTAATATTAAAAGTTCATCTGGAAGCTGAAGATAATCTTTGTTAAATTTTCCTTTTAAGACAATGGGTACTTCTACAAGGTTAGTTACTTCTTCTACTAAGTTAGGATTTAATTGAATATCACATTTATTTTTTTTTAATTCTTTTTCTAATTCTTTTTGAATGATTTGAGCACGTAAAGCTTGATCTAAAATAACATTATTTTTTTTAAGAACTTGCTCATATTGATGAAAATCTTTTACGATAAAAGACTGATCTTCCAAGGGACCTTTTACAAAAGAAGTATTTCCAGAAATTAAATGAAAAAATTCAAAAGGAACTACTTGCTTATCAAATAAACAAACGATCGATTTTAATGGTCTGCCCCAGAAACAATCATGAGATGACCATCTCATAGATTTCTTCCAGTTAATAGATCTTAATAAAGTTGGTAACGATTGTTTTAAAATATCAAAAGTTAAAATCGTTTTAGGTTCTTTTTTTAAAAAATAAAATTCACCTTTATCTGTATTATTTTTAATTAAATCTTCTTGTTTGGCTTGATGAGTTCTTAAAAATCCTTCTAGTGCCTGTGGTGGACAGTTAGTTTTGGGACCTTTAACTTCTTGCGCATCTATTTTTTTAGAGGCCTCTAAGTGTTTAGCATGTAAAACAATTCTTTTGGGTGTGGAATAACAAGTCAATTGATCCGAAGGTATATTTAATTCGGTAAGTTTTTTTTTTAATAATTCTAGAATTTGGGTTCTAGCACTAATTTGTAAAGTATGAGGAATTTCCTCAGAATATAACTCCAAAAAAAATTCTGACATTCTTAAGTTTGAACCCAGAGCTCTCCGCAAGCTTTGGCTAGAGCCCGGATTCGATTGATATAATTAGCCCGTTCCGTTACGCTAATGACTCCTCTGGCATCTAAAAGATTAAAGATATGGCTTGCTTTCAAACACTGATCATAAGCAGGAAGGCAAAGTTTTTTTTCAGCTAACGATTTGCTTTCTTGCTCTACTTTAGAAAATTGATCAAATAAAATTTCTGTATTTGCAAATTCAAAATTGTAAGCGGAGAATTCTTTTTCTGCTCTTTTAAATACCTCTCCATATTTAACTCCTTCTTTGTTCCAATCTAAATCGTAAACGTTATTTTTATTTTGAATAAACATACAAATTCTCTCTAAACCATATGTAATTTCAGCAGAAACTGGTTTGCATTCATATCCGGCCATTTGTTGAAAATAAGTAAACTGGGTAATTTCCATACCGTCACACCAAACTTCCCAACCTAAGCCTGAGGCTCCTAAAGTTGGACTTTCCCAATCATCTTCTACAAATCGAATATCATGATCTTTATAAACAATTCCAAGAGCCGCTAAACTTTTTAAATAAAGTTTTTGAACGTTATCTGGAGATGGCTTAATCAAAACTTGAAATTGATAATAATGTTGTAATCGATTTGGGTTGTCACCATAACGACCATCGGTTGGTCTTCTAGAAGGTTGAACGTAAGCAGCTTTCCATGGCTTAGGTCCTAGCGAACGAAGTGTCGTAGCTGGATGGAAAGTTCCAGCCCCCACTTCCATATCGTAAGGTTGTAATATTACACAGCCCTCATCAGACCAAAATTTTTGTAATTTAAAAATAATTTCTTGAAAAGTTAAATAATTTAAAATTTTTTTCTTTTTTTTTATAGGCGCAGAATTAGATTTTGTTTTTTTGTTTTTAGTAATTTTCTTTTTAACTTTTTTAATCATTATAATCCAAATTTATTCCATAATGACTTAGCTTCATATTCGCTCACGATATCTCCCATCGAGCTTCCAGATAGTTTTCTTTTCAACCAGCTTTCCGGTTTTTCAAAATGTTTAATAATTACTTTTTTACCAAATTTTTCTTCAAGCACATCATTCATGTTACCAAGATCATCTACAAGTCCTAATGTTTTTGCTTTTGTACCAGACCAAAACTCACCACTAAATAAACTATCATCTTGATTAGATGGAATTTTAGAGCCTCTACTAGATTTTACTAATTTAATAAACTCTTCATGAAGATCGAGTTGAATTTTTTTTAATCTTTCTACATCTTCTGGTTTTTCATCTAAGAAAGGATCTAGAATACTTTTATTTTTTCCAGCGGTATGAACTCTTCGTTCAATACCAATTTTTTTAATTAATTCTTTTAATCCAAAAGAAGAATAAATTACACCGATGGATCCAACGATAGAGCTTGGATTTGCATAAATTTCATCTCCAGCGCAAGCAAGCATGTAACCACCCGATGCCGCCACATCTTCTGCAAATGTAATTACTTTGACTTTTTTTTCTTTAGCAAGTTTACGAATGTAAGAGTAAATTAAATGTGACTGAACCGGTGAACCTCCTGGAGAATTAATTGAAATTGCTACTGCTTGAATTTTTTTTTCATTAAATGCTTTTTTCAAATTTTTTTCGACAGTGCTTAAGCTCATGCCTTGCTGGAATCTTCCAACATTACCAATAATTCCGCTCAATCGGACATGTGCAACCACAGGTTTACTAGAAAAAAAGAACATAAAATGATCTAATTACTTATAATTATTTCAATATCAATGAAAAGGGCTTAAAAGTAGCGGGCAATTATAAATTCATGGGGAGTTTCACAAATAAACATGTCTTCTAACGTTATTTCATTAAAAAAATTAAACTCTAATCCCTTTGATGAATTAAGAAACCAGTATCGCCAAGAATTAATAGAAGTAGACCAAGTAATTAAAAACAAATTGTTTAGTCACGTTGGTCTTGTGGGTGAAATGGCAGATCATTTATTAAAAACTGGAGGCAAAAGATTAAGACCCATTTTAACAATAGCCTCTTCTAAAATTTTTAATTATGAAGGAAATAGACATATAAATTTAGCAGCTTGTGTTGAGCTTATTCATAACGCTACACTTCTTCATGATGATGTAATTGATCATAGTGAGAAAAGAAGAGGACACCAAACAAATAATGCCATTTGGGGAAATAAAAGCTCTATTTTAGCTGGAGACTATTTATTAAGCAGATGTTTTGAAATGATGGTGGAGGATGGATCTCTTGAGGCTTTAAAGTTATTGTCTTCTGTATCCTCAGAAATAGCTCAAGGTGAAATTTTACAATTACAACATGAGAAAGAGATAGATATTTTAGAGAAAAATTACGTAGAAATTATATCTGCAAAAACCTCTTCTTTATTTGGAGCTGCGATGAAAGTAGGGGGTATTATAAATGATCGAACAAACAAAGAAAAAGAGGCACTAGAAGTCTTTGGAAGAAATCTAGGTATTAGTTTTCAAATTACTGACGATATCTTAGATTATTTTTCAAAAGAAAATATTTTTGGAAAAAAAATTGGAAATGATTTCATTGAAGGTAAAATCACTCTTCCTGTGATTTTACTTTATCAACATGCAAATCCTAATCAAAAAGAAAAATTAAAAAATTACTTTGATAATACAGATAGAAATGAACAACATTTTTTTGAGGTGCTTCAATGGATGAAGGACTATCAGATTATGAGTCTTTGTAAAAAAAGAGCAGATTATTTTTCTATAGTAGCTTCAGAAGCATTAAATATTTTTGAAAAAAATCCAACAATCAAACAGTTGCAAGATTTGTCTAGTTATATTGTAAATCGTCTTAATTAATTAAAAATAAACCAAGATTTAATACTCCAGCAAACATACTCCACGCTGCGTAGGGAATCATTAAATAAAATGAAACTTTAGATCTTGGATAATAAAAAAACATTAGAACATAAATGGCAAATAACAAAATCAGGATCGTAATAAATGCCAGAAGAATTTGGTGAAATTGAAAAAAAATAAAACTCCAACTAAAATTAATTGCTAAATGATAAAAGTAAATTCTTAAAATTTTGTTTGCAAATTTTTTTTCTTTTTTTTTACAATGGTCATAAACGATCCAAATGGCTATACTCATGAACAAATAAAGCGTAGTCCAAACCGGAGCAAAGATCCAATTAGGAGGAGAAAAGCTCAACCGATTTAAATTTTCATACCAGCCTGGGATATTGTTTCTAGTGACTATTCCAGCAACAAAAGAGGAGGAGAAGGTAATTAAAAGAATAAAAAAAAGACTTTGGAATCTTTTTAGCATTAAAAATTTATATGTTTAGAAATATATAAAGCTAACGCTCCAAAGATATGTCCGTAGTAGGTTAAATTAACAAATATTCGAAGTATAAATTTATGATCATCTTTTACATTTAAATAATCGCAAACAACGTTTCCTGGATTGTATAAAATTTCAAATTTCATTAAGCCGCAACTTCTTCTTTGTATAGTTCAATCGATGGACAGGAACATATTAAATTTCTATCACCGTGTACGTTATCCACTCTAGCAACGGGAGGCCAAAACTTGATATTTTTTAAGTACTGTAAAGGAAATGCGGCCTGCTCTCTTGTGTAACCATGATTCCATCCATCTGATGAAAGTTCTTGGTTGGTATGAGGTGCATTTTTTAAGGGATTGTCTAATTTGTCAAACACACCATTTTGAACCATATTAATTTCTTTTTTAATGTTGATGAGAGCATCACAAAAACGATTAATCTCCATTAAACTTTCGCTTTCTGTTGGTTCAATCATTAAAGTTCCAGGAACTGGCCAAGACATAGTGGGCGCATGAAAACCATAATCAATTAATCTTTTTGCTATATCTTCTTCTGAAATCCCAGAGTCTGTTTTAATTGGTCTTAGATCAATAATACATTCGTGCGCTACTAAATGATTTTTACCTTTATAAAGAGTCTTGAAAGACGTTTCTAATTTTTTTGAAATATAATTTGCATTTAAAATAGCAACTTCAGTTGCTTTCTTTAAACCTTGTGGGCCCATCATTTTAATATACATCCAAGATATAGGTAAAATACTAGCGCTTCCCCAAGGAGCAGAAGAAACTGCACCCATACCTGTTTTAGGTCCACTGCTTTCCGTAGTCACGCTATGATTTGGTAAAAAAGGCTCCAAATGTTTTGCAACTCCGATTGGTCCCATTCCTGGACCGCCACCTCCATGTGGAATACAAAAAGTTTTATGCAAATTCATATGGCAAACATCTGGTCCAAACTTTCCAGGTTTTGCCAAGCCAACAAGCGCGTTAAGGTTTGCGCCATCCATATAGACTTGGCCTTTATGCTGATGAATTAAATTACAAATTTCTTTTATATGTTCTTCAAACACGCCGTGTGTAGATGGGTATGTAATCATTAAACACGAAAGCTGCTTCGAGAATTGTTCTGCTTTTTTTTTCAAATCTTCAAAATCAACATTTCCGTCTTTATCACAATTGACAACCACAACTTTCATTCCTGCCATTTGAGCGCTGGCTGGATTAGTTCCATGAGCTGAGCTTGGAATTAAACAGACATTTCTATCTTTATCGCCATTAGCTAAATGATATTTTCGAACAACCATTAATCCTGCATATTCTCCTTGAGCACCAGCATTGGGTTGCAATGAAATTCCTGAAAAGCCTGTGATCTCTGATAACATTCCAGATAAATCTTTGAATAATCTTAAATAACCTTTCGCTTGATCTAGTGGCACAAAAGGATGCAGGTTTCCAAATTCTGGCCACGTAACCGGAATCATTTCTGCAACCGCATTTAATTTCATCGTGCAAGAACCAAGCGCAATCATAGATCGGTTTAAAGCAATATCTTTATCTTCTAATCGTTTTAAATAACGAAGCATTTCTGTTTCGGAATGATAAGTATTGAAAACTTCATGTTTTAAAAAAGAAGATTTTCTAATTAGAGGTTTTGAAATCGATGATAAGTTTGTAGATTTTAAATCTTCTAATCTTTCTTTAATTCCAAAAATAGTAAATAATAAATTTAAATCTTGTAGTTCCGTAGTCTCATCGAAGGCAACGGATATTTTATCTTTACCTATTTTTCTTAAATTAAAATTATGCTTTATCGCTTCTTGATAAATCGAATCTGTTTTTTGACCTGTGGCAATCGTTACGGTATCAAAAAATTCTTCTGAGAATAATGGAAAGTTTTTTTTAATTTTTTCTGCAAAAGCATTTGCAAATTTTGAAGTTCTCTCTCCTATATGTCTAATCCCATCAGGACCATGATAAATCGCATAGGCAGCTGCCATGATCGATAGTAACGCTTGAGCAGTACAAATGTTGCTGGTAGCTTTTTCTCTTCGAATATGCTGTTCTCTAGTTTGTAAAGCCATTCGAAGTGCCTGGTTTTTATTTCGATCAATGGAGACTCCAATAATTCTTCCTGGCATAGATCTTTTAAATTCGTCTTTGGTTGCAAAAAAAGCTGCGTGAGGTCCTCCAAAACCCATGGGGATTCCAAACCGTTGTGAATTCCCAACCACAATATCAGCCCCCATTTCTCCTGGTGGTTTTAATAACGTTAGAGCCAGAAGGTCCGTGATTACAATTGCTTTTCCACGTTTTTCTTGTGTGTTTTGAATGTTTTGCTCAATCCCTTTTAAATCTCCTAAAGTATTTGGGTATTGAAAAATAGAGCACAGCAAATCACCTTCTACTTTTTTTAAATTTTCGTCTTCTTCTATAATTAATTCTAGTCCAAATGGTTCTGCTCTAGTTTTTACAACATCAATGGTTTGTGGGTTGCAGTATTTAGAAATAAAAATTTTTTTTAAATTATTTTTATCTGTTCTTTGACATAGTCCAACTGCTTCTGCAGCAGCTGTTGCCTCATCCAATAAAGAGGCATTAGCAATGTCCATTTTAGTTAAATCGATGATCATTTGTTGGAAGTTTAAGAGCATTTCCAACCTTCCTTGGGCTACTTCTGGTTGGTAAGGAGTATAAGCCGTATACCAACCTGGATTTTCCAAAATATTCCTTAAGATTACATGAGGGGTATAGGTTCCATAATACCCCATACCAATAAAGCTTTTAAAAATTTTATTTTGAGAAGCGATAGCTTTTAATTGTTTTAATGCATCGTGTTCTGAGATTGAATTTTCTAAGTGAAGCTGATCTTTTTCACGGATAGAAGACGGAACTATAGACTCAATAAATTTATCCATGGAAGAATAGCCAAGATATTGAAGTATATTTTTTTGGTCTTTCTCTGATGGACCAATATGCCTTTGTATAAATTCTGAGCTTCGAATATCACTCATGCATTAGCACCTTCTTTAAGAAATTTTTCATAATCAGATTTAGACATCAAATCATTTGCTTCAGATGGATTAGTAAGTTTAATTTTAAAAAACCAACCTTGTCCTTCAGGATCTTGATTGACTAAAGAAGGATCGGCAACAATGGATGGATTTCCTTCTACCACTTCCCCTGAGACAGGAGTGTAAACATCGCTAGCCGCTTTAACGGATTCTACCACGGCTGCTTCGCTGCCAGATTGTAATGTTTTTCCTTTTTCAGGAACTTCTGTGAATACAATATCTCCTAATTGTTCTGTTGCAAATTTTGTAATTCCTACTTTTGCAATCTCTCCTTCCATTTCTAACCACTCATGTTTTTTTGAATATTTTTTTTCAGCCATAATCCTCCTGTTATTTTACGTAATTTTTTTTATAAAAAGGCAATGCTGTAACTTTGCCTGGATATCTTTTCCCACGAACTTCTAATTCTATTTCTGTATCCTCTTTAGAAAATTCATTTACAACATATCCCATCGCAATAGGCCCATTTACACTTGGTCCAAAACCACCACTGGTAACCACGCCGATTTCTTTTTGATCTTTAAAAATTTTAGCACCTTCTCTTGCTATGATTTTTTCTGGTTTGATCCCTACTCTTCTTTTTTTAGAACCATTTTTCATTTCATTTAAAATAATTTTAGATCCTAAAAAATTTCCCTCAGTTTTATTTTTTTTAGACATAGCCCAGCCAAGATTTGCTTCGATAGGGTTTGTATTTGTATTTAGATCGTGACCATATAAACATAGTCCCGCTTCTAACCTTAAAGAATCTCTAGCACCCAAACCGATTAGTCCTACTTCTGAATCATTGAGTAATAGTTTACAAAAATCCTCTGCTTTAGAATTAGAAATAGAAATCTCAAAACCATCTTCGCCTGTATAACCAGATCGAGTAATGTAAATATTTTCACCTTCATAAATAAAAGTATTTCCATTCATAAAAGATAATGTTTCAACCCCTGGAATTATTTTGGCTAATATAGACACAGCTTTTGGTCCTTGAAAAGCAATTAAGGATAAATCTTTATGTAATAAAGTATTTTTGGAACTAATAATTTCGGTAATTCTTTTTACATCATTTTGCTTACAAGCTGCATTTAAAACAATGTTAATTCCCTCTTTGACTTTGGTTACTATTAAATCATCATCAATACCGCCCTTCGCGTTAAGCAAAACTGTATATTTGGATTGGTTGAATTGCAGAGTTGAAAAATCGATAGGAATAATAGTTTCTAATTTTGAATATTCTTTTTCGTCTAAATGAATAGAAAATTGACCCATATGAGAGACATCAAAAATTCCTGCATAGTTTCTAACTTTTAGATGTTCTTTAACAATTCCATCTGTGTACTGAACTGGCATCTCGTAACCAGCAAAAGGAACCATTTTGCCTCCATGAGAAACATGAAATTCGTAAAGTGAGGTGCGTTCGTAATGAATTTGTTTTGCGGGTTCGCCCATAATAACTCTGTTCGTTCACCCATCTGTCGATTTACCTGAGAGATTTTGGCTCCTTCGGTGGGACTTAGGTCCGCTTTCCAGAGTTTTAGTAATACGGTCCTTTTGCCTGAGAGTTTCCTGGGCTGTTGCTCCTTCGGCGCTACTTACGTAGACTCTCCCGTATATTTAACCTTTAACTTTCAAAGGAAAATATACAATATACTTGTAGTTGTATCAATCATTGATTGTATTAAAATAAAATTTTTTCAACCTTTCATTGTAATTAAAAATAATTGGTTCTATAAAGTCTTGCTAATTAGGGGACAGAAATTAATGCCAAGAACGCAGTTAAAAGTACTCACAAGGGATAGTTTATTGCAGCTTGGAATTGAAGAAGAAACAATTCATCCTTGTGAAAACTCAGACCCAATATCTACCGCTGTTAATTTAATGAAAAAAAAATTATGGAAATTGATAAAAATTGATTACTCAACTTATGATCATTATTTTGAAAGAGTAGCAGATTCTAATTATGAATTGGGAAAAGATAAAAAACTTCATTTAAAAACTAGCTTTACAAGCCTATAAACATCATTTTTTCCGCATTACAATTTTTACGATTATTGATTAATCTATAAGTTAGGTCTAAACTAATTTCAGTACCGAGCTTAACAAAGGAGTAAATAATGACTAAAGTTCAGTACAAAGTTTTATCAAGAGAAAAGTTAATTCAATTGGGCAAGGAAGAAGATCGAAGACGACCTTGTGGAACTTGCGATTATATTAATACGGGTATTTTTGTAATGAAACGACGAAATTGGAAATTAGTTAGAGTTTGTAAAAATACTAACGATCATTATTTCGAACGAAATGCACTAATCAAATTTGAAATGGGTAAAGACAAAAAATACCATCTTAAAAAATTATAAATAGTCTGGCTTTAATTTTACTAAACATTTGATGAAAAAATTTTATTTATTTTTTTTTATTTTAATTTTTATTTCTAATTCCAATGCTCAAAATCATTTTTTTCCGATTTTAAGAGATAATCCTAAACAAGCTAATATAGGAAAAAATTTATATGAGACCTATTGCTCCTCTTGTCATCAAGCAAATTTATCAGGTCAAAAAAATTGGAAAACAGAGCTAGATAAAGACGGACACCGATTAGCTCCTCCATTAAACGGCACAGGCCATACCTGGCACCACGACGATCATACTTTGTTTAAAATAATAAAATATGGTCTTACTGGTCTTGTAAAAAACTATGAGGGAAAAATGGTTGGCTTTGAGAATAATCTTAAAGATGATGAAATTGTATCTATTCTTGTCTATATAAAAACTTTTTGGAAAGATGAGGTTTATGCCCATCAAATAGGTAGTTCAAAAAAACATTAAACGATTTGTTCTAAAACAATTAAAAAACCAATCACAAGAGTCATGTATCCAAAAGATTTTTTTAATTTTGTATCACTTACTTTTTTAGAAAGGAATGCGCCGATAATAGACCCTACGATAGTAAAAACCATCACATAAATAACAAAAATCCAATCCGTTACAAATCCACTCATCACATCGCTGCTAAATCCAATTAATGATTTAGTTGCAATAATAAAAAGTGAAGTTCCAACGGCTGTTTTCATATTAAGACCGGTTAGTAATACGAGTGCTGGAATAATTAAAAAACCACCGCCAGCTCCTACAAACCCAGTAAGCTGTCCTACAATTAAACCTTCCAGAATAATTAGAACATTTCTTTCAAATTCATTTTTCTTTTTTGATTTTTCAAAGGAAAGTTGTCTATTGCGGATCATTAAGGCTGCAGAAGTCACCATTAAAAAAGCAAACAAGGACATAATCAAAATACTTTTCGTAATGTTAAGACCAATAAATACAAATTCGTTTGGAATATAAGGAACTAAAATTTTTCTAGCGATAACAACCCCAAGAATAGACGGAATTCCAAAAATAATCCCTACTTTGATATTGATCGTTTGATTTTTAAAATAAGTTAAAGATCCAAAGAGTGCAGTGAGCCCTACAATTAATAACGAATAACTAGTTCCTGCAATCACTGGAATCTGAAATAGATAAACTAAAATTGGAAGTGTCAGTATAGATCCGCCTGCTCCTAAAAGCGATAAAACCACACCCATAACAAAAGATGCGATAAGACCAATAATAAACATGATTTAATGATGAGCTTTATTTTCAACCTTAAATCCAGCTTTTTTCCAAGCTTGAATTCCACCGATTAAATGTTTGACGTGTTTTAAATCAAAAGAAGCGGAGATTTGAACTGCAAGAGTAGATCTATGACCTACATCGCAATAAATTAAAACTTTTTTTCCATTTAAAAAAGATTTGTTTTTATGAAAATAATTTGAAACCTCATTAAATTTCACTTGGGAGGATCCTGCAATTTGTCCGTCTTTTTGGATTTCATTATTTTCTCGAAGATCAATTAAAACATAATCTCTAGATTCTAATTCTTTTTTAAATTGGTCCGCTGATATTCCGCCTGCTGTTTTTTGTCTTTCTAAATTAATCCCAAGGGATAAGTTTCCAGGAACCGCAACATCCATAAACTTTGGATTTGGTAAATTTAAATTATTCATAATATCTGCATACTCTTGTGCAGATTTTACTTGTAATCTTGGGTTAAATCTTTTTTCTTCACCAATGGTAGAGACCATTTCTCCTTTATAATCATGGGCTGGATAGACTAAAGTTTGATCTGGTAGTTTTAACAGTTTGCTAAATAAAGATTCATAAGCATCATAAGGACTTCCATTTTGAAAATCAGTTCTTCCAGTTCCTCTAATTAAAAGAGCATCACCAGTAAACACTCTATCTTTCATTGCAAAACTAAAACTCTCCGAAGTATGGCCTGGGGTATACATCGCCTTGATAGAAATTCCGTCAATTTTAACTTCTTCCCCATCTGCAACTTTCATGGAGACTACATCAGCAGGAGTCCTATCTCCCATCACAGTGATACAATTCGTTCTATCTCTTAGCTCTGCCATGCCACTAATATGATCTGCGTGTATGTGAGTATCGATTACTTTTACTAATTTGAGATCTAATTGTTTTAAAATTCGAATGTATTGTTCCACATTCTCGATGACAGGATCAATTATTAAAGCTTCTCTGCCCACTCCAGATGCAATGAGATAAGTATACGTCCAAGATTTTTGATCAAAGAGCTGTCTAAATAACATCGGCTTTTATTTAAACCTTTCTAAAAACTAGTTAGGCAGATTTATGCTGCGACACAATCGGTGTATGTCTTGGAATATTCCAATCATTGCCTTTAAACATGACGTTCCATTGTAAAAATGGAAATAGTTTAGATTTCAAGTGCCAGTATAATGCTCTCGGCTCTCTTGGATCCATTGGGAAACTTGGAGTAACCACACCATTATAGCAAAACTCCGCTAACATTACTTTTCCATAAGCAACTGTTAATGGACAAGCACCATACCCGTCGTAGGATCTATAATCATAAGATGCTTTAGTAATATCTTTAATTAAATTGTGCGCTACGATCGGAGCTTGTTTTCTAACTGCTGCCCCTGTTTTTGCATTAGGAGCATTCATCACATCTCCTAAACTATAAATATTTGGAAACTTTGTATGTTTTAAAGTTCCATTTTTATGATCTACATCTACCCAGCCTGCAGCATCTGCAAGAGGGCTATTTTTTATAAATTCTGGTGAAGATTGTGGAGGTGTAACATGAATAAAATCAAATTTTCTAACCACTTCTTTTGTCGCTCCACTTGCATCGGTTTGTTTAAATACGGCTTCTTTCGCATTTCCATTAATTGAAATTAAATTATGCTGAAAGTTTCTTTTTAAACCATAAAAATCACAAACATCATTTAGAGGCTTTTGAAAATAAGGAACTCCAAAGATTACTGGTTTTGCACAAAAAAATTCTAGGTTACAGTCTCCTAAAATTCCTTGTCGTTTCAAATGATCTGCAGCTAAATATAAAATTTTCTGAGGGGCTCCTGCACATTTAATCGGCATAGGAGGTTCTGTGAATAAAGCGGTTCCTCTTTTAAAGTTCTGTAAACTTTTCCAAGTATAAACTGCCATGTCAGGATCATAATTACTGCAAACATTATTGCTTCCTAATGCAGCTTCTAAACCTTCGATCCCTTTCCAATTTAATTTAATTCCAGGGCAAACCACTAAATAATCATAAGTATAGTCTCCGGAGTCAGTTTTTACTGTATTTGATTCTGGTAAAAATGTTTTTGCATAAGCTTTTACCCAATTCACATAACTAGGCATCACAGAAGACATGTTTTGAATAGTTTTTTCTACATCATAGGCTCCTGCTCCAACTAAAGTCCAAGCTGCTTGATAATAAGCTTTATCGGATGGTTCGATGACCGTTATCGTTAAATCTGATTTTAATTTTTTAATACGAGTTGCAACGCTAATACCTGCGCAACCTCCACCTACTATTAATACGTTAGAATGATTGGATGTATTCATCTGTCCTCCTCTGTAAAAAAAGTATTATTACAAATAATTCCATGATTTCCAATAGATTTTTAAATATATTTCATAAAAGTTTCATAAAACTTCTGTATAAAAACATAATTTTAAATGAAAAATATTAACGTACTATTTTTATGCACCCATAACTCTGGGAGATCCATTCTTGCTGAATACGTATTAAATAATTTAAAACATTCATCGGTAAAAGGATTTTCTGCAGGATCTACACCGAGGAGAAAAATAAACCCTCTGGTATCAGATATGATCAGTGAGGAAGGAAATGATACTAATCAATACAAACCAAAAACTTGGGATGAATTTTCAACTCCTGATTCACCAAACATTGATATTGTAATTACTTTATGTGATAGCGCATCCAAAGAAACTTGTCCGGTGTGGCCTGGAAAACCTGTAACAGTGCATTGGGGGTATCCTGATCCTTCAGCACAAACTTCGCTTTCCTTTCAAGAACAAAAAAAAATGTTTATTGCAATCAAGAATAGCTTGGAAAAAAGATTAAAAGAAATAATTAGCTTGCCATTAGATAAAATGAATAGTACCGAGATCCAAAAAACTCTAACAGATATAGGTAATTTAGATGAAAAAAAATTTAGCTGAATTCTTTGGAACTGCGCTTTTATTAATGGCAATTGTTGGCTCTGGTTTAATGGGTTTTACTTTATCCGATGGAAATTCTGCCATGGCATTGTTAGTTGCTAGTATTATCACGGGTATTTCTCTTTTTATTTTAGTTACTTTATTAATCAGCGTTTCTGGTGCTTATTTTAACCCGCTAGTTTCTTTTATGATGTACTGGGAAAAAAAAATAAAATTGAAAGAATTTTTTCAATTATCTTTATCACAAGTACTAGGAGCCATTGTTGGAGTAGCGGTAATTCACTCTACCTTTGACATTAAGTTACTTCAGCTTTCCAATATCGAAAGAGGAGGAATTCCTTATTATTTAAGCGAAATCATAAGCTCGATGGTTTTATTATCGGTTATTTATTTTGGATCTAAAAAAGCAAAACAACAATTACCTTTCTTAATTGGTTTAACGGTAATGTGTGGTCATTGGATTGCTTCTTCTACTTTTTTTGCAAACCCAGCGGTCACCATTGGCAGAATGTTTACCAATAGTTTTGCAGGCATACAGTACGTCGATGGAGGCTTATTCATTTTAAGCCAAATGATTGGGTTAATTATTTTTATAGCTATATTCGTAAGAAGAAAATCTACTAAATAAATTAATAGAACGTCCACTTAAGTGGAATAATAATTTCGTGAATAATTAAAACGATTGCAACGGAAACAAGCAATCCAAAGATCATTTTCACAAAGTCTTTTCCTATAATCGGAAACACATAAGAATAATGATAATCTTTATTCATGGTTGCTATCGCTAGCTCTCTACCACATAGCAATCCAACAAATACCCAAGTCGTAGACATAGGTAGGTCATTCAAATTAACAAAAAATAATAAGATCAAACCATAAATGGTATCGATAAATACTGCGGATCTTGCGTATCTTGTTCCGGTTTTATCTAAGACAATTTTTTGTATGGCTCCACCGTGAATATAAAATAAATAAAATAATAAAGCTGAAAAATATAAAAGTACCACTACCAGCAACCAAAAATCAATTTTTCTTGGAAGGTATACTGCAATATTTGCAACATCGTGCATTAACCAAGTAGTCCATAAAAAAGCAGAGGTAATCCATTTTAGATTTCTCCAAAACCTAATTTGGGAAGGTTCTGTAATTTCGTCATACTTCTCATTGATAAATTTAGAAATAACCATCCAGCAGGCATATGCCGTAATCGCTGCTAAACCGTAACCCACTACACTTTTGATAAGCATTTTTTCTAAGACAACAGTGGATGCAAAAGCAGATAACACTAAAAAAGTGGTGGAAACTGGCACTCCAAGATTGGTAATCCATAATAACACCAATGGTGCTACCGCGTGATACCAATGGATATTTTGGAAAGGAATTCTAGTTAATCTTCCATAAGAAATATCACCATTATAAGCATACCAGCCATAAACTAAAACCACGATCATCATTCCAGAAGCGGCACTAGCTAAAACATACCAAGGAAACCATTTTTGTTTAGATGCGATAAAAGTTCCAAGTGTTTGAATCGAGTCATTTGCCACTACCGAATAACCTGCAAAGGTAAAACCAATTACGCCAAAAATTAAAGAAAGATCCATTGTCCCGTTTGCTGTATATAGTAGAAATAAAATTAATAATATTTAAAAAAATAGATGACTGAAATAAGTTTTCTCGTAATAGGTGTAGTTCTAACAATCTTAACATTTTTTATTCTGGGTAAAATAAAATCACCAAAAACAAAAAATCTAATAGATTCCAGTAATCTTAATCAAAAAAATCAACTTTATTCTATTTTAAATTTAATTGAGGAAAGATTTTTAATTATTGATCAAAATAAAAATGTTGTTTTTGCAAATAAAAAGTCTTTGGAAAGGTTTGGTGCTTCCATACAGAACAAGCCTATTGCAAGCATCATTAGAGATTTTGATTTCATCGAAAGTATCAACGAAGTTTTTCAAACAAGTCAAAGTAAGCAGATAGAAACAGAAATACAACTTCCTACCTATCAATATTTTAAGATTTATATCACCCGCCTAGATTTAAATTATCTTCAAAACCCCCATATTATGCTTATGGTTCAAGATCGAACAGACATGCACAAAATTGAAAAACTAAAATCAGAATTTATTGCAAATGTATCTCACGAACTTCGAACCCCTTTGCAAACTTTTAGGTTGGGTCTTGATACTATTAAAGAGATTGCTGAAAGCGACACGCAAACTAAAAATAAATTTTTAAATATTATGGATAAAGAAACAAACCGAATGGGCCATTTAATTAGTGATCTATTAACACTTTCTAAAATTGAACAAGAAGAGCATAGAAAACCTGGTGATCCAATTAATCTAAAGATCATAATCAGTGAAGTCATTAATGACCTAGCGCCGCTTTGCAAAGAAAAAAATATAAATATTATGAATCAAATTAGGACAGATGTTCCTGCTATTGGTGATAATAAGAAACTTAAAGAGGCTTTAAAAAATATTATCGAAAATTCTATAAAATATTCCAATTCGGATAAAACCATTGAAATTAAAAACTCTAGTAATTTAAACTTTGAATCAATCATAGTTCAAGATCAAGGAATCGGGATTCCAAAAGAAGATATACCTAAGGTTACCGAAAGATTTTATAGAGTAGATAGTACGTATGGAAAAAATGTTAGTGGTACTGGTTTAGGTTTGGCTATTGCTAAACACATCATCAATCAACACAGGGGAAAATTGGTTATTCAAAGTGAAGTTGGAAAAGGATCTGTTTTTGAAGTGAGTATCCCAAAAAATTAATCTGATAAAGAATAGCCAGAAGACCGAACTGTTCTTATAAGTTCTTTGCTACCTTCGATATTAATTGCCTGTCTCAACCTTCGAATATGTACATCAACCGTTCTGTTTTCCACATTAGTAGTCTCAGGCCAAACATTATTCAAAATCTGATCTCTAGAATAAACTCTTGTTGGATTTTTAATTAAAAAATCTAACAAGCGGTATTCCATTGGACCAAGTTTTATTTCGGTTTCATTTCTGAATACTTTTTTTTCAATGCGATTTATTTTTAAATCTTCGTAACTAATTATATCCGCAGCGACTTCTGGTTTGCTTCTTCTAAGTAAAGCATGAATTCTAGCTATTAATTCTTTAATACCAAAAGGTTTAGTGATGTAATCGTCGGCGCCTGCATTTAAAGCGGATACTTTGTCTTGCTCCTGTCCTTTAGCCGTTAGCATAATGATAGGCAAATGTTTAAATTTAGAATCTTTTTTTAATAATTTACAAATTTCAATTCCGGACAAATTGGGTAGCATCCAGTCTAACAATATTAAATCGGGTTCTTCACTTTTAATTTCTTTTAAAGCCTCCTCTCCATTACTAGAAACAGAAACTTTAAATCCTTCTTTAGCTAAATTGTACTCAACAAGGGTAATAATAGAGGGTTCATCTTCAACCAGAAATATTTTAGCTTTCATTTCTTTTTGGTTGGGTATTCTCCGTTAATTAAGTAATAAGAATTTTGAGAGATTCTTGAAACATGATCCCCTGCTCTTTCTAAATTTCTTCCTAAAAATAATAGATTAGTTGCAAACTCTAAATTTTTTACATCTTTAGATAAAAAGTTAAGAATTTCTTTGATAGCACTATGTGTTAATTCATTTACTTGTTTATCATTATTCATCACATCAATAGTTTTATCTGTAGATCTTTCTAAAAAAGCATCTAAGGAAAGCTTAAGTTGTTGCTGGACCATATCTCCTAATCTTCTCAAACTTTTCAACATATCTTCAGGTAAACTTTCTGGTAATGGTAATATTTTTTTTGCGGTATTTTTGGCAAGATCTCCAATTCTTTCTAAATCTTGGGAAATTTTTAAGGTAGCAATTGCGGTTCTAAGATCGATTGCAACAGGTGATCTTTTAAAAAGAATCGTCATAATCTGCTTATCAATCGTAGTTCTAAATTTGTTTATATGCTGATCGCTTTCCACGATTTTAGAGACTGCATCTTTATCCATTTTTGTTACTGCTTGTATCGAGTTTTTTAATAAAGATTCAGTAAGATTACCCATTTGAATAATCTCGTCATTTAGCAATCTTAACTCTTCATCATAGGATTTTACAATATGATCCGTCATTATTATCCAAACCTTCCTGTAATATAATCTTCAGTTTGTTGTTTTTGTGGCTTATTAAAAATTTTTTTCGTATCACCAAATTCGATGAGCTCTCCTAAGTACATAAAAGCGGTATAATCAGAAAGTCTAGCTGCTTGTTGCATGTTATGCGTTACGATAGCAACAGTATAATCGTTTTTCAATTCTTCAATTAACTCCTCAATTTTTCCTGTGGAGATAGGATCAAGCGCTGAGGTTGGTTCATCAAACAATAAAACAGAAGGTTTTACAGCAATCCCTCTTGCAATACATAATCGTTGCTGCTGGCCTCCAGATAAAGAAAGGCCACTTCGATTTAAAATATTTTTTACCTCATCCCATAACGCTGCTTTTTTAAGTGCCCACTCCACTCTTTGATCCATCTCGTTTTTTTTCATTTTTTCATACAGTCGTACTCCAAAGGCAATATTTTCATAAACCGTCATTGGAAAAGGGGTGGGTTTTTGAAAAATCATTCCCACTTTTGCACGTAATAAATTTAAATCTCTTTTTTTATCTAAGACTTCTTCATGATATAATTTTACTGAACCTTCCGCTCTTTGATTTGGATAAAGATCATACATTCGGTTCAAAATTCTTAATAGAGTAGATTTTCCACACCCAGAAGGACCAATGAAAGCGGTAATTTTTTTTTCTTCTATATCCATGTTTACGTCTTTGATTGCTTGAAAAGTATCGTAGTAAAAATTTAAATTTCGAATTTCAATGGCTGAGTTAGAGGTCATATTTTTCTCCAAAAAAAGTTCTAGATAAAACGTTTAAAGTTAAAACAATTAAAGTAATTAATAAAGCTCCACCCCAAGCAAGATGAATCCAATTATCATAAGCGCTCATGGCAAACTGGTAAATTACAACAGGTAAATTGGAAATAGGATTATTCATATCCAAAGAGAAAAACTGACTATTTAAAGCTGTAAATATTAGAGGGGCGGTTTCACCGCTCACTCTGGCAATTGATAAAAGAATACCAGTGATCACACCGCTTCTACCAGCCTTTAAAATGACTGTGGTTGAAACTTTCCATTTAGGGGCACCAAGTGCATACGCAGATTCACGGAGTGTATTAGGAATTAATCTTAAAATATTGTCAGTTGTTTTCACCACTACTGGAATTGCAATTAAAGAAAGGGCCATGGCCCCTGCTAAACCTGAAAAATGTTTTACTTGATTAACATAAATTGCGTAAATAAATAAACCTACCACAATTGAAGGTGCAGATAACATAATATCTACGACAAATCTTGTAGCTCCCGCTATTTTATTTTCATTGCCATATTCAGAAAGATAAATCCCAGCTAAAATACCAATTGGTGTACTAACAAAAGTAGATGTAAAAACTATGAGCGTACTTCCAACAATTGCATTTAACAAACCACCTCCTGGTGTTCCTGCACCTGGTGTATTTTTAGTAAAAAAATTTAAATCAAAAGCTGAAAATCCTTTTGCAAATAAAACATACAAAATCCAAAATAAAGCAAATAATCCGATCAACATAGTAATTAAAGAAAAACCAAGACCTAGCCAGTTTTTTCTTTTTCTTTTCTGATAAACGGAAAGATCCATAATTATGATTTAACTCCTTGTTTTTTTTCTACCTGAGCAATTAAAACTTTAGCAACCATTAAAACAATAAACGTAATTACAAATAACATTAAACCAATTGCAAAAAGAGATGAGAAATGAAGACCTGGTTCTGCCTCTCCAAATTGATTAGCCAACACAGAAGTAATCGATGAGCCTGGGGCAAATAAAGAAGGATCTAAAGAAACTGCATTACCAATTACAAAGGTAACGGCCATGGTTTCTCCTAAAGCTCTGCCAAGACCAAGCATAATTCCTCCTAGCACACCAGTTTTGGTATAAGGAAGAACAATTTTAGTAACTACTTCCCATGTCGTGCCTCCCATTCCATAAGCAGATTCTTTTAAAACTTTTGGAACGATTTCAAAAACATCTCTCATAATCGATGCAATAAAAGGAATAATCATGAATGCCAAAATAATTCCTGCACATAAAATTCCTATGCCATTCATAGACCCTGAAAATAAAGCTCCAATCACTGGAATTTTTCCAAGGGAAGCTGCTAAAAACGGCTGTATATATTTTGCATAAATAGGTGCAAACACGAACAAACCAAACATACCGTAAATAATGGACGGGATGGCAGCAAGTAATTCAATTGCAATTCCCAAAGGTTTTTTCAAAAATGCAGGACACATTTCCGTTAAAAATAAAGCAATTCCAAAACTAATCGGTAATGCAATAAGAATAGCAATAATAGAAGTGACTAAAGTTCCATATATTGGAATCAGAGCGCCAAATTTATTATTTACTACATCCCACTCTGAACTAAAAAAGAAACCCAAACCAAATTGCTTTAAACTAGGCCAGGCATAAATAAAAAGTGAAATAATAATTGCAGCTAAAATTATAAATACAAGAGAGGCAAATCCTAAAGTTAGTTTATGAAAATAAAAATCTAAAACTTTATTTTTTTTAATATTATTAGAAATTTCTTCTTTTACGTCTAAAAGATTTAAACTTAAATTCTCATTCATAGTTTTAGTATACATTTTCATAATTTCACTAGCACCTAAAAAAAAAATAATTACCCAGAAGAAACTCCTGGGTAATTATTGGGGATAAAGTCTAAAATTAATTAATTTTTAATTTGAGACCAAACATTCTTTTCAATATATGCAACTACATTATCTGGGAGTGGCACATAATCTAAAGCCGCAACATCTTTCTTACCAGTTGTAAATCCATACTTAAAGAATGCTAACGCTGCTTTTGATTTTTTAGTATCTGTAGGATTTTTATACATGATAATGAATGATGGAGATGTGATTGGCCAAGAAGCGTCTCCAGGTTGGTTATTTAAAGAAATTCCCATACCAGGTTTACTACCCCAGTTTGCATTGGCAGCTGCTGCTGCAAATGAATCAAGATTAGGAGCTACAAATTTTCCAGCTTTGTTTTTTAATGAGAATCCTGGAATTTTTACTTTCTTTGCATGGTTATATTCCACGTAACCAATTGCACCATCAATTCTTTTTACTAAAGAACTAACGCCTTCATTTCCTTTTGCTCCTGTTGCGCCTTGAGAAGGCCATTTTACAGTTTTTCCTTCTCCAACTTTATCTTTCCATTCTGAGCTAATCATAGATAAATATTCTGTAAAAGCTCCTGTAGTTCCAGATCCATCAGATCTATGAACTATGGTAATTTTACTAGATGGTAATTTTTTACCTGGATTTAATTTGGCAATATGACTGTCGTTCCATGCGTTAATTTTTCCAAGAAAAATATCTGCTAAAGTTTTTTGATCTAATTTTAATTCTGCATCAGCAAAACCTTTAAGATTATGAACTACAGAAATTCCAAACACCACATCTGGAAATTGAACCTGACCGTGTTTATCTAAATCATCACCTTTTTTGGGTCCATCCGAAGCACCAAAATCTACTGTTTTTGCATTAATTTGTTTAATTCCACCACCTGATCCAATAGATGCATAATTTACTCTTACACCTTTACTTGCGTAAGCTTCTGCCCATTTGCTTATAATTGGGTTCACCGCGGAAGAACCTGCGCCCGTAACATTAATATCTGCAAATAAAATTGTGGAGAATAATAAAGCTACTAAGCTTGATAATACTATTTTTACTATTTTCATTTTTTTTCCTTTTTTAAAAATTTGTTGTTCATTTATGATTTCCTGATGTAGATATTATTAAAGTTTTGTTACAGTTTTGTTAAAATGTTAACTAATTAGTTGAAAACCGCTTAAACTGAGGCGCCTTGAGCTATCATATTTGTGTTACAAACTAATGAGAGAATCAAAAAAATGAAGAGAATTGCAATTATTTACAATCCTAATGCGGGCACCTTTAAACGCAATAAATTAAACGAAATAGTAAAAAGATTAGAGCAAAATAATAAAGTATCTCTATTTGAAACATTAAGAATCGGACATGCTACAGAAATTGCAAACCGTGAACAAAATAACTTTGATGTTGTAGTTGCAGCTGGTGGAGATGGAACCATTCATGAAGTAATTAATGGTATTGGATCCAAAACTCACTTAGGGATTATTCCGCTTGGTACTGCAAATATATTAGCCATTGAAGCTGGAATTGATCAAGACGTAGCATCCATTTGTAACCGAATTGAACATGGTCAAGTAAGAAAAGCTTATGTGCCTAGAGTAAATGAAAAAAAATTCATTCTCATGGTTGGAATTGGTTATGATGGAGATGTCGTACATCATATGCAATCTGGGTTAAAAAAAATATTTGGAAAATTACTATTTATTTATCTAGGAATCCTAGGGTTGATTAAACTCAAAAAATACAAGATTGAAGTTCAAACTGAAAAGGGAAATTATCAAGGAAACTGGGTTCTTGTTACCAAAGCTAAACACTATGCAGGAAAATATTCTATCACTAAAGATACAGATATTTTTAATCCTCAAATCATTTGTTACGTTTTTCAAAATATAACCAGGCTTGGTTTTTTATCTTGTCTTTTCTCTATTTTATTTAAGGGAGAAATTGGAAATCAAAACCATGTGATCCAACTAGAAGCAAAAGAAATAAGTATAACCTCAGATCAATCCGTGAATGTTCAGTGTGACGGGGAAAAGTTTGGACCACTTCCTTTATCGATTCAAAATAAATTGGATTCCATTAGTTTGATTATCTAAATGTTTTTAAAAAAAAACTTTTCTTTTTTATCTATTATATTTTTTAGCTCCTTATACGTTGCTCTTTTTTTTAACTTTCCGTTAATTAAATTTTTAAATCATTACTTAGGTACTATCTCAGAAAAAAAAGGTTTTTCTGAATTTTATTATTTAGCAGTTTTATGGTTTGCAATTTTTTCAACGACTTTTATATTTTTAATTATTTTGGGTCAGCGTTATTTATTAAAATTTTTTATCATTTTTATTTTTATCACTAGCTCGATTATCTTTTATTTTAAGTTTTATTATAATGTTATTGTAGAAGACGCTATCATTCGAAGTGCTTTTGATGCTTTTAAAGAAAATAACTATAAAGAAATTAAAGAATTACTCAGTTTAAAATTTTTTATAACGATCACTTTGCTAGGGGTTCTTCCTTCCGTGTTGGTTTGGAAGGTAAATATCCAATTTCCAGATTTTAAAAATGAAATCTTTTCTAGATTAAAATATTTAGGAATGATTTTGATATTATTAATAGGCTTGATTGGAATAAATTATAAAAATATATCTTTAGTCACAAGAACGATCAAAAAAACTAATTTTAACTATCAATTAGTTCCCCACTACGCATTTTCAGCTACTTACCATATTGTCAAAGAAAAATTTGTAAAAGAAAAGGCGTTTCAAAATCTAGATCACCAGCCAAAGTTTTCATCTTCTCAAACCAAAATCGTAGGTGTGGTTGTAGTGGGCGAGACTGCAAGGGCCAGCCAGTTTAGTCTTAATGGATATAAGAGAAAAACAAATCCTGAATTAGAAAAAGAAAATATTATTAATTATAAAGATGCTTATTCTTGTGGAACATTAACGAATATTTCAGTTCCTTGCATGTTTTATATCGGCGACTATCAAAAATATAATTATAAAACCGCAAAATATGAAGCCAATGTTCTTGATGTTTTTAAACAAGCGGGTGCCGATGTCGTTTGGATTGAAAATAATTCTAGCTGCAAACATGTTTGTGAACGCGTAACGGAAATTAATCTATTAAAAGATGCGCCAGATGGAAATTTTGATGAGCTGTTAGTGGGTCATTTAAAAAAAGAAATAGATAAATCTAAAAATAATAAAATTATAATTGTTTTGCATACCATGGGTAGTCATGGACCTGCTTATTACAAAAGAGTTCCGGATAATTTTAAAAAGTTTACTCCTGTTTGTGAAAAAAATAATCCTCAAGAGTGTAGTAACGAAGAAATTATAAATTCTTATGACAATACGATTATTTATACCGATCATGTTTTAAATAAAGTAATTGAAACCTTAAAAGCCATGAATACCAATTCGTTTATGCTTTATGCATCCGATCATGGAGAATCTTTAGGAGAGCATGGTTTATATCTTCACGGTCTTCCTAGATCCATTGCTCCTAAAGAACAAATTCATATTCCTTTTCTTCTTTGGTTATCTGATGAGTATAAAAAAGATTTTTCATTAGAAGTAAAAGATACCCAAAAAGAAATCTCACATGAAAATATACCTCACACTCTAATGAGCCTAATGGGAGTGGAAAGCAAAAGCCTCAAAGCTGAAAAAAGTTTAATTACAGTAAAATAATTTATTTTTTTAAAAAGCTAAGACTTGCCCAAAGGCTATCAAAATCAGCTTTAGATTTAAATTGGTCTATCAAACTTGAATTTTCTAAATGAACTGCGCTGATAAGATAAAAGCCAGGTGATTTTGTATCGATAGTCACCTCGCCCCTTTCGTTAGTTTGATGAACTTTTTTTTCAATATTATTTTTATTTTCTAAAAAAACTAAAACAGTTTTGTTAGAAAAAATTTTATGACGAAGGTAAATTTTTATCTTTAAAGCTTTATCCTTAAAAGGATTAGACAAAGGTATGATTTCAAAATCAAGGGATGGTTTGGGTATTTGATAAATACCATCTTTTTTCATAAATAAAGTTTTTGCAAATCTTTGATAGAGTTCTTTGGGTTTGGTTGTAATTTTTTTAGGTACGTGAAGCTGGTATTCTTTTACAAAAAAATTAAATTTTTCTATATCATCATATTCTAAAAACTCTTTTTTGGACTGATAAATAATGGTTTGCAAACCTGGATCTTGAACCGTTTGTTTGATTGCAGGAAAATCTCCATCTCTTTGTTTTAAAGGAAAAGTTCCTTTAGCATTCTGTAAAAAATACTTTTCCGTTTCTTCATTAATAAACGGATAAGAATTCCCCTTAAGATTTTGACCTACTTTTATATTTGCTTCAAACAAATCCTCTTTTTGATTGGAATTTTCGATTTCTTCTAACCAAAGTTCATGGGAAAAAGATTGGCTTTGATATAAAAAACAAAACCAAAAGAAAATGGCAAGTAATCTTAAAAATCTCATAGCACGTTATATTCTTTTATTTTTATTTTTCCCATCCATACTATCGGCACATGAATTAAAACCATCCATTGCAAATCTAACTTTTAAATTAGAAAAAGAAATAGCAAGTGCCAATTTAGAAATTCAAACTAATTTGGAAGCGATCATTGCTAATATTGATCCAACTCATGCGAATACCGATCAATCTGCAAATGCCAATTATTATAATGAGCTTAGATCTTATTCACCAATTAAGTTAGAAAAGATTTTTAGAGAAAAATTAACCTCTTTAGAAAAAAAAATTCATTTATTAGGTCCAAAAGATGAAAATTTTACTCTAGATAAAGTTTTGATAAGTGAGGTTGGAGATATTGCTCTTGCTAGAAACTCTAAACTTATTTTCAAAGCCACTAATTTACAAAGTAAAACTTACAAATTTTCATGGGATAAAGAATTAGGTCCTATTATTTTAAGGGTTACTACTGCGAAAGGAGAAGACGGCTATACCAAATATATTTTAACTGGTGATACATCGGAAACTTTCTCCATTGAAAAAAACAGTAATCAAAGTTTTTTACAAACGGTTTTAAATTATATTGCACTTGGATTTGAACATATTGTTCCTAAAGGATTAGATCACATTTTATTTGTAGTAGGTTTGTTTTTATTATCGCCAAAGTTTAAACCGCTATTATTACAAGTGACCAGCTTTACTGTAGCTCATACCGTCACTTTATTTTTGGGAATTTTAAATATCATTCATATTTCACCAAACATTGTGGAACCCATCATTGCATTATCGATTACCTATGTAGCCATTGAGAATATCTTTTTTTCAAAATTAAGCCTCTGGAGACCCGCCTTGGTTTTCTTATTTGGTCTACTTCATGGTCTTGGTTTTGCGGGAGTTTTAAATGAAATAGGTGTCTCTGCTAGTTATTTTGTTACAAGTTTAATTTCATTTAATTTGGGAGTAGAGTTGGGTCAGCTAAGCGTGATCCTTTTATGCTTTCTTGTTCTTGCCATTCCTTTTCAAAATAAACTTGGATATAAAAAATGGATCACTAATCCTTTATCGATACTAATTGCCCTAGTAAGTTTATATTGGTTTTTTGAGAGAATTTAATTTTTAGCTAAACGAGAAATAATTAATTCAATTACAGTTCCTAAGATCATTCCTTCTAGAATTAATAATACTGGAGAATGCATATAAGAATAGTGAGGAAACATTAATGGCAGCAATTGATTAAGAGTGGGCCACATAAAAATCATTAATACAAAATTTAACCATGCTCCAATAATCATGGCGCTCAGCCATTTTGGAATTTGATCTTGAATCAAATCTACTCCACCAATAATAGTTCCCATGGTTAAATACCAAACCATAATTCCAAAACGTATATGCATTGGAATTTCTGAGAAAATTAATGGAGCAATAAAAAATCCTAGTAGACCAATAATTAAACCTGCAATAGTTCCTGAAATAACTCTTTTCCCCATAAGTTCTATTATATCCTAAAAGATGCTTGGAAAGTATCTATATAATCTATCAGTTTCTCTGGTAACTTTTTAATATAAGAGCAATTAAAATAACAATGCCACCAATTAATATTCCAACTGATGGTCTTTCCGAGATAAAAATCCATGCCCAGATAGGACCGGTTAATGCTTCAGTGAAGGCAAAGATACCAACTTGAGCAGCTGGTGTAGTTCTTGATCCAATACTTAAACAAATAAACCCTGGAGCATACTGTAGAGCACCAAAAACTCCTGCTAAAATTATATCGTGCAAATCAAAAGAAAGATTTTTAGCTAGTGAAAAACCAAGTAACATTCCAATCATTCCAGATACCGCAACTGCTGGAACCATATCAATGGATTTAAATTTTCTGATGATGATAACCACTAAAGTAAAGGCAAGTGGCACAACAAAAGCAAAAGCATTTCCAAGTGCATTGCCACCTGAAATTTTTGTTCCAACCATAATATAAACTCCAACACCAGCAAGTATTACTGCTATGAGTGTGGATTTAGAGATTTTTTCATTTAGAAAAAAAAAGCCTGCAATAGAAAGTAAAAAGGTCTGCGTACTAATAATAAATAAAACATTGGCAACTGTCGTGTGCTTCATCGCAAACATGTAAGAAGCGCTACCTAGTGCAAATAAAAAACCACAAGTAAGCCCTGGAATTTTTAAACCTTTGAATTTTTCAATGACGTTTTGTTTGGTTACCAGTAAAAAAAGAATAACTGCAGGAGCAAAGAAAAAAGATCTCCAAAAAAATATTGCCCAAGTATCGGTGCTATGAAAAGATTTAAATAAAGTTCCACCAGTACTTAAAAATAAGCCACCTAACGCAATCATCAAATAGCCTGGAATTTTATAATTGGACATCAATGTTCTTTAGGTTAATAAGATTAAAAACAAATTACTTTTTATGAAAATTGGATTTTTAGGAACAGGCAAAATTACCACCTCAATTGTTGAAGGTTTGATTAAATCAAAAGCAAACTTTAAGCAAATTCTAATTAGCAAAAGAAGTCGTAAGAATTCATCTTCTTTAGCTAAAAAATCTAGCAAAGTGAAAGTGATTAGAAGTAACCAAGAGATCCTAGATCAAGCTAACTGGGTGTTTATTGCAATCACTCCAAAAGTAGCGGTTAAAGAATTAGTCCGATTAAAGTTTAGAAAAAACCAAACTGTGATTAGCTTTGTATCCACCATGAATTTAAAAACGTTAAAAAAACTTTGTAAACCTGCAACTCATATAGTGAAAGCAGGTCCTCTTCCTATGGCAGAGTTCAGACAAAGTCCTACAATTTTATATCCTTATCAAAAGGCAGTTGCCTCTTTTTTTTCTAAAATAGGAATTGTAGTTGGGGCTAAAGATGAAAAACAAAATAATCATTTATGGGTGATGACTTCGCTGATGGCTAGCTACATGAATATATTAAAAACTATTCATGATTATTTGACTAAAAATAAAGTGAAAAGCCAAAATGCCAATCGCTATGTATCAACCTTTTTAAAAGGCATGCTGAATATTTTAGAAAAAGATAAATTTAATTTTAAAAAAATTATTGCAGATCTACAAACCAAACGAGGAATTAACGAAGAATTATTAAAACGGTTAGAGAAGCAAAAAGTATTTAAACACTTAAGCTATAACTTAAACAAAATTTACCTAAGATTAAAAAAAGCTAACGATTAGTCATGTTAGAAGATATTCAAGGAAACTGTATTCAGCCTGATCCAGAGACAAAATCTTATACTCTCAATCACACGATGATTAGAGTAAAAGACCCAAAAAAATCTATCGATTTTTATACAAGAATTATGGGGATGAAACTTCTACGAAAAATAGATTTTCCTGCTGCGAAATTTTCTTTGTATTTCCTTGGAAGTTTTGATGAAAGTGAAGTTAAGGATATTCCAAAAACTGACGATGAAAGAAGAAGCTGGGTTCTTGCTCAAAAATCAATTTTAGAACTTACCCATAACTACGGCACAGAAGCTGATCCTAATTTTAGTTATCACGATGGAAATAAAGAACCTCGAGGTTTTGGTCATATTGCTTTTCGTGTTCCTGATGTTCATAAAGCTTGTGAACGATTTGAAAAATTAGGAGTTACCTTTCAAAAAAAGCCAACGGAAGGAAGAATGAGCAACATTGCTTTTATAAAAGATCCAGATGGTTATTGGATCGAAATCGTCTAAGGATATAAAATTTCTTTACTCCAACTAGATCCTGTTTTTTTGTAACAAAGTCTTTGGTGCAGTCTATTTTTTACATCCAACCAGAATTCGATTTTGCTAGGACTTAGTAACCAGCCTGACCAATTTTTGGGTCTTGGTACTTTATTTTCATCTGGATATTTCTTTTTAAATTCTTCAATTCTTTTTTCAAATTCTTCTCTTGTTTTCATAGGCTCTGATTGTTTGGATGCCCATGCCCCTATTCTACTTCCATAAGGTCTAGTTTGATAATAAGCATCCGCTTCTTGATCGGATACAGGAGTAATCGATCCTTGAATTCGAATTTGTCTTAATAAACTTTTCCAGTGAAAGCACATGGATGCTTTTGGATTCTTTTTTAAATCGTTACTCTTTTTGCTATCTAAATTGGTATAAAACACAAAGCCTTTTGGGCTTAATCCTTTTAACAGAACAATACGATTATCAGGTTGTCCTGAAGAATCGGATGTTGCAAGCGATAATGCATTAGGATCATTGAGTTCGCTCTTTTCTGCGTCTTTCATCCAAGCTTGAAAAACAGCATAAGGATCCTCCACGTTTAAAAAACATGAGTCTAATCCTAGAGAACCTGTATTACTTTTGTTATTCATAAAATCGACAAATTAACTTATATAATAACTTTATGTCATTTAACACATTTGGAAAAGTTTTTAGATTTACGACCTGGGGTGAATCTCATGGTCCTGCCATTGGCGTTGTCGTAGACGGTTGTCCTCCAAATATCGAGCTTAACGAAGCGGATATTCAAAAGGATTTAAACCGAAGACGTCCTGGCCAATCTAAATTCGTAACCCAAAGAAAAGAAAAAGATCAAGTTCAGATTTTATCCGGTGTCTTTGAAGGAAAGACTACGGGCACTCCTATTTCTTTAATCATTTACAATGAAGATCAAAAATCAAGAGATTATGAGACGATTAAAGATAAATTTAGACCCGGTCATGCGGATTATACTTATTTTATGAAATACGGAATTCGAGATTACCGCGGTGGCGGAAGACAATCTGCTAGGGAAACTGCCAGTAGAGTTGCAGCAGGTGCTATTGCTAAAAAAGTATTGTCTAAAAAAATTGGAAACAAATTTAATATTGTAGGAGCCGTCGTTCAAATGGGTCCGGTATTTTGTGATACTAGCAAATGGAATGATAGCTTTATTAATAAAAATCCTTTCTTTGCTCCCAATAAAGAGATTGTATCGATTTACGAAAATTATTTACTCGATGTAAGAAAACAAGGAAGCTCTTGTGGTGCGATGATTGAACTTCGAGCAAGAGGAATTCCTGCTGGATTAGGAGCGCCCATTTATTCTAAACTGGATGCAGATATTGCATCAGCCTTGATGAGTATTAATGCCGTAAAAGCGGTAAACATTGGTGCAGGTTTTGAAGTTGCAAGTTTATCTGGAGAAGCAAACTCCGACGAGATGAGATCTTCTGGAAAAAAAATAAGTTTTAAATCCAACAAAGCTGGAGGAATCTTAGGTGGAATATCTTCGGGCCAAGAAATTATATGTTCGTTTGCAGTAAAGCCCACTTCTTCGATTTTAAATAAAAGAGACACCGTTACCAAATCAGGAAAAAATACAACCATTTCTGTAAAAGGAAGACATGATCCTTGCGTTGGAATTCGAGCAGTTCCTATTGGCGAAGCTATGCTTGCTTGCGTACTATTAGATCATTATCTAATGCACCGAGCACAATGTGGAAAGTAAGTGATCCCACTTAAAGACGACAATCCCACTTATAGTACTCCGATTATTACTTACTCGATCATTGGAATTTGTGTTGTGGTATTTATTATTCAAATTGGAAGCCCATCTTATTCTGATGGAAAACTTTTTTATTCTTACGGATTAATTCCTGCAATCTTTACAGGAAAGTCTCAGCTACCCACTGAGCTTTATCAAATTCCAGCCAATGTAACTTTGTTTACTTC
>JAYQRG010000003.1:0-66916 GCA_038146245.1 Candidatus Pelagibacteraceae bacterium
GATTTAAATTTTGCAAAAAAATTTTACTATGTTCATAAAGAAAGACCTTTTTTTAAAGATCTATGTGCATATATCAGTTCAGGTCCATTAGTTGCCATGGTTTTATTAGGTGATAATGCAGTTCAAAAAAATAGAGACTTAATGGGAGCAACAAACCCAAAAGATGCAAAGCCCGGAACTATTAGAAAATTATATGCTATCTCAATCGATAAAAACTCTGTTCATGGGTCTGATTCATTAGAAAATGCCAAAAAAGAAATAGATCTTTTTTTTGGTAATTAACAAATCGAATTTAAAGCTTTAGAAAAAATTTTGTGTTCTTCTTTTTGAATTTTATTAGCTAAAGATTTTGGAGTATCTTTTTTTAAAATTTTTACTTTTTTTTGTAAAATAACCTTACCAGAATCTAGTTTATCATTTACGTAATGAATTGTGCATCCTGAGTATTCTTCTCTAGCATCGATAGCTCTTTGATGAGTATTTAAGCCTTTAAACTTAGGCAGCAAAGAAGGGTGTACATTAATAATAGGAATACCTACCTTTTTTATAAAATTAGATGATAATACTTTCATAAAACCAGCAAGGCATAATAAATCGATTTTATTGAGTTTAATTAATAGAAGAGCTTTTTTTTCAAAGTTTTTTATATCATCAATAATTTTACATAAAATTTTATTTTTTTTTGCGTAAACAATTCCTTTAGCGTTTTTTTTATTAGATATGACTAGTGAAATAATAAATTTAGAATTTCTTTTTTTGCTAAATATATTTAAATTTTTTAAATTAGATCCTCGACCTGATATAAATACTGCAACCCTTTTTTTAGAATTTAATTTTACCACTTAAAATAATTTTTTTTCCAGATTTACGTATAACGCTTCCAATTACATATGGTTTATTTGTTTTTCCAAAACTTAGAATTATTTTTTGGATATTTCTTTTTGGTGCGATAACGCAAAAACCAACTCCACAATTAAAAGTTTTTAACATTTCATTTTGATTAACATTGCTATTATGAATAAAACTAAAAATTCTATGCGGTTTAATCTTATCCAGATTTAATTTGATGGATAATTTTTCTGGTAAAATCCTAGGAAGATTTTCAATGAGTCCACCACCAGTAATATGACATGCTGCATTTATAAGTTTTTTTTTATGCAAATTTAAAATTTCATTCACATAAATTTTAGTAGGAGTAATTAATTGTCTTAATATTTTTTTATTATTAATTAACTTTTTTTTCTTTAATAAGTACCTTACCAATGAAAATCCATTGGAATGAACGCCTGATGAAGGTATCGCAATCAATGCATCTCCGTCTTTAACTTTAGAACCATCTAAAATTTTTTTTCTATCTACGATCCCAACAGCAAAACCAGCTAGATCAAATTTATCATTTTCATAAATACCTGGCATTTCCGCAGTCTCTCCACCTGCAAGGTAACAAGAGGATTCTTTACAGCCTTTAGCAATACCTTTAAGGATATTTTTATATTTTTCATTAGTTACTTTGCCAATTGCTATATAATCTAAAAATACTATTGGTTTTGCTCCTTGAACAATTAAATCATTCACGCACATTGCAACCAAATCTATTCCTATAGTGTCAAATTTTTTTAATTTATTTGCGATTTCTAATTTGGTACCTACACCATCCGTAGAAGTCACCAATATTGGGTTTTTGATTTTTTCCTTACTCAGATCATATAAAGAACCAAATCCTCCGATATTCCTAAAACCTTTTACATTAGATCCCTTAATCTTAGTTTTTTTAGAAAGTTTAGATATAAAATGGACTAATTTATTTGTATTATTTGTATCTACTCCACTTTTTTTATATGTGATTGTAGTTTTATGCACGTGATAAAAAATATAATATTTAAAAATTATTTACTAATTACAGTTACTTTTTTATTTTTAATTATAAACAATAATATTTGTTATCCAAATATTTATACTGTTGATAATTTCGAATACATAGCAAAATATAGTGATATTAAAAAAAATCGACAGACTATTCTAGAAAAAATAAAAAAGGCATCTTTTTCTAAGTTGTTAAAAAAAATTCTTTTAAAAGATGATTTTTCAAGAATTAAAATTGATAATAATTATTCTGAATATATTAAATCTTTTTCCATTCAAGATGAAATAAAAAAAAATAATGATTATTTATTTTCTAGCAAAACCGTTTTTGAACCTAATAAAATTAAACAATTTTTAGAATCTAAAAATTTAAGATATGTAGATTATCAAAGTAGACCAATATTATTATTGTTTGTTACAAAAAAAGACAAAATCAATATACTCAATGAAGAGGATGACATTGTAAAAGAATGGAATAAAAAAAAAGAAGAAAACCTCACAACTTTTGCTTATCCGTCAAACGATTTAAAAGATATAGAAATATTAAAAGAGATTGATTTTAAATATTATGAATTAGCAGATATTGAAAAATTAACTAGAAATTATGGTCTTTCTAGTTATTTATTAGTCTTTATCGATTACGATAAAAAAAATGATAACGTGTTTATCAAATTTAGCTCTAATCAAATTAAATTCTTAAAAAAATATAATCTAGATAGCAAAATTAGCGATACTTCGTATTTATCTCTTTTTACAAAAATAAAAGATGATGTGGATTTTGCATGGAAAGAACTACAAATTCTCTCTCCTAAGAAAAAAAATATTTATACTTTCGTTTACCAAGTAAAAAATTTAGAAGATTTATTAGATTTTAAAAATATAATTAAAAATTTTAAAGATACTAATAATGTTAGAGACATTATGGTTTCTTCTAAATATTATAGGGGTGAAATTGTTTTTAATGGAAGCGAAGAATCTCTAGTTTCAGAATTTAATAAAGTTAAATTAAATGTTCAAAAATCTGAAAATTTATGGCTGATAAAAAAATAAAACAGCAAACTATTTTAAAATTTGAAAACTACCCTTCATTTAAAGACTCCGATTATTTTGTTAGCGAATGTAATAGGCAAGCTTACGATAATTTATTTAAATGGCCCAAATGGGATAGTAAATTAATAAACTTAGTTGGTCCTAAAGGATCTGGCAAATCACACTTGTTAGAAATTTTTTCAATAAAAAATAATTTTCTTAAAGTTAACTCTTTAGCTGAAATAAAAAAAAAATTAGAAACAATTATTAAATATGACAAATTAATTATAGACGACATTGATCAAATAGATGAAAAAGTTTTTTTTTCGATTCTAGATAATTATATCTCTAATAATAAATTTTTAATTATATCTACAATTGATTCATTATTAACTTATAAATTTAAATTAGCAGATCTAAAATCTAGAATAACATTATTCCACAAATATGAAATTTACCAACCAAATGATAAAATGATTTATTTTTTAATACAAAAATTTTTATCAGATCGTCAAATTAAAATAAAAAAAGATTTAATAACTCATATTATAAAAAAGATAGACAGATCTTATAATAGAATTATGAAATTTATTGATCAAATCGATCGTCAAAGTTTATCAAATAATAAAAAAATAGACTATAAATTAATCAATAATATTTTAGATAATTAATTTTAGTTTAGAAATTTGACCTTTAAGAAAAAATTCGAAAGGTTTGTAAAAAATTTTGTATCTCCATCCATATTTTTTTTTTTGATCATGCAAGTATTCCGAAAAGTCCACTTTGGTAGCAATAAGCTCTTCACATATATTAAATTTTTTCGATATTAAAAATCTAAAAAATTCAAGCGATTTTAATTTAATTTGATTTATATTATTTTTTATAAATTTTATTTTTCTTAATTCTCGAAATATTTTTAAAAAAGCTGACTTTTCTTTTTTGGATAAAACTTTACTCTCATTTAGTAAATGGTTATTACTATTTTTAATTAATTTAATAATACTTTCATCACTTAGCACCCAATTTTTTGGAAGATTATTTTTTTTGGCAATATTGCTTCTTATTTTTAAAAGATGCTCAAATATATTTGAGGTGTATAATTTATAATTTAATTCTTTTTTAAGTTTATTATTTATAAAATTTTCATGATAATTTTTTTTTAAGTAATTTGACATTTCCTCGAAATAGATTTTTATTTTTTTTTGTTTTTTTAAATTAGTACTTTGATAATCGTGTATTTTTTTTAAAAATTTAACATCATTTTTAAGATAGTTTAAAACTTTTTTAGTTAAAGGTCTTAAAGTCCAATCATAATTCTGTATTTCTTTATTAATTTTTTTTTTGCATATTTTTCTTACAAGGTCTTTATAAGAAATATTGTATTGATAATTTAGGAAATTTGCAGCTATTTGAGTATCAAATAGATTATTTATTTTTAAATTATAATTTTTTAAAATTTCTAAATCTTGTAATGATCCATGCATTATTTTTAATTTTTTTTTGTTAAGTAAAATTTTTTCTAGAGCTGCAATTGATTTTGGATTTTTAATAACATCAAATATCCAGTAACTATCACCATCATAAATTGAAATATATGATAGTATTCCGAAATAAGTATTTTTCCTGTGGAATTCTGTATCTAAATATATTTTTTTTTTATTTTGTATTTTTTTTAAAAAGTTTTTTAATTTATTTTCAGTATTTATTATCACTATTAAATTCTTGTTTTTAAAAAAATTATCTATATCTACTTTTTTAATGAATATCTATAGAACTAATACCTGCGGAGATCTTGATCTAATTAATAAAGATCAAAAAGCCACTTTAAGTGGTTGGATTCATAAAAAAAGAGATCATGGAAATTTATTATTTATTGATTTGAGAGACCATTATGGAATTACACAATGTGTTATTGATAAAAGTACAAGTTTTTTTACTACGATTGAAAAACTACCTTTAGAGACTGTAGTAAAATTATCAGGCAAAGTAGCTGCTAGATCTGAGGATACAATTAACAAAGAGATTAAAACTGGAAAAATTGAATTAGTAATCGAAAATTTTGAAGTTTTAAGTGAATGTCAAGAATTACCAATGCCAATTTTTAGTGATCAAGATTATGCGGAGGATATTAGACTTAAATATCGTTATTTAGATCTTCGTAGAAAAAAAATTCATCAAAACATAATCCTAAGATCAAAGGTAATTTCCTACATAAGGTCGGAAATGCTTAACCATGGTTTTTTGGAATATCAAACTCCAATTTTAACCTCTTCAAGCCCAGAAGGAGCAAGAGATTTTTTAGTTCCTAGCAGATTAAATCCAGGAAAATTTTATGCGCTGCCACAGGCGCCACAGCAATTTAAACAATTAATCATGGTTGCGGGTTTTGATAAGTATTTTCAGATTGCTCCGTGCTTTAGAGATGAAGATGCAAGGGCAGATAGAAGCCCAGGTGAATTTTATCAATTAGATATAGAAATGTCTTTTGTTACTCAAGAAGATGTATTTTTAGTTTTAGAAGATTTATTGTCTAAGGTTTTTTCAAAGTTTTCTAATAAACAAATAGCTAATAAAAAATTTCCAAGAATTACTTACCAAGATTCCTTATTAAAATATGGAACTGATAAACCTGATTTAAGAAATCCATTAATTATAAATGATATAACTGAAATTTTTAAAAGAGATGATGTTAAGTTTGAAATTTTTAAAAAACTAGTTGCTAAAGGTAATATCGTAAGATGTATAATTACTAAGAATACAATTACCAAACCCAGAAGTTTTTTTGACACGATTGACAAATGGGCTAGAGAAGAGGGTGCATCGGGTCTTGCCTATTTTTCATTTGATAAAGAAGAAAATCAAATAATAGGAAAAGGCACAATCGGCAAACTTTTTTCAAAAGAGGCAATAAAACAAATTATGGAAATTACAGGGGCTAATTTGAACGATAGTATTTTCTTGTCTTGCGGAAAAAAAGAAGATGTGGAAAAAATATTATCATTAGCAAGAAATAAAATAGCAGATGATTTAAACTTAACTAATCACAATCAATTTTCTTTTTGTTGGATTATTGATTATCCTATGTATGAAGTTGATGAAAAAACAAAAAAAATTCAATTTAGTCATAACCCCTTTTCAATGCCTCAAGGGGATTCAAAAAATTTAGATTGGTCTAATCCTCTTAATATCAAAGCGTATCAATATGATATTGTTTGCAACGGAATTGAGCTATCTTCAGGCGCTATTAGAAACCATAAACCAGAACTAATGTATAAACTTTTTGAAGTGGCTGGATATTCTAAAAAAGATGTTGATAGTAAATTTTCAGGGATGATTAATGCATTTAAATTTGGTGCACCTCCCCACGGAGGTATTGCTCCAGGAATTGATAGGATTGTAATGTTATTAGCTGATGAAAAAAATATTCGAGAAGTAACTATGTTTCCTATGAATCAAGGAGCTCAAGATTTAATGATGAATGCACCTAGCGAAGTAGAAGAAAAAAATTTAAAAGAGCTTAATATTAAAATAATTAAAAAAGATTAATTAGTTACTTTTACTTTTTATATTTAATCTAACATTTGTCAGATCAACCAATTTATCTTTATATTGATTTCTAAGAAAACCTTTACTTGTGATGTTTTTTATTACATCTAAAAATTTAGCACTATCAGGATTATCTTCTACATTCATATTTTCAGTTTTTTTAATAGAAGGGGTATGTGCCAAATCTTCTCTACCCAAGTAGGAAATGGCTAATTCTCTAAAAATATAATCCAAGATTGAAGTAGCGCTCATAATTCTATCGTTACCGGATACTTTTCCAGAAGGTTCAAACTTGGTATCTATAAATGCAGCAACATATTCATCTAAAGGTACACCGTATTGAAGACCCAAAGAAATAGCGATTGCAAAATTATTCATTAAAGCTCTTACAAGTTCACCCTCTTTGTTAGTGTCAATAAATATTTCTCCAACCTTACCATCATCATATTCCCCAATGTGTAAATAAACTTTATGCTCGCCAACCGTTGCCTTTTGAATATAACCCTTTCTTCTATCCGGCATCCTTTTTCGGTTATTTGTTGGTTTGTTATGAATAAAATGATTTAAATTGTTTTCTATTTTCTCGTTTTTTTTATCTAAAAGATTATTGTTAATAATTTCATTGTTTACATTATTTAAACTTTCATTTTCTTTTTGATTAATATCTTTAAGAGCTCTAGTTTTTCTTTTGTTAAATTTGATATCAATTAGTTCAAATTTTCCATCATTTCTCTTGTCTAAATTTTTTAATGTCTCGTTAGTAATTTCGTTTAACTCGTGTGTTATTTTGAATAAACAATTGTAGAAACTTTCACTTATATATTTGCTCATAATTTTTATTAAAGAATCATTAAGATTAAATAGTTTTTTAGGTTACTGTTTGCTATAAGTCTAATAAAAAAAAAACAACTTTAAATTGTGTTTATGAATTTTTTTAAAATTATTTTTTCTTGGTGGAACAGTCAAACTTTTGGAACTTTTCTTAATACACTTTTTTTGGGAGAGAAAGTGGGCCAAGACGAATTCGGCAATACTTATTATAAAAATAAAAAAGATAGCAAAAGATGGGTCATTTATAACGGAGAAGTAGACGCATCAAAAATACCACCCGAATGGCATGCTTGGATTCATAAATTAATTAAAGTTATTCCAAGTAGTAGTAAATTTAATAATTTTGCCTGGCAGAAAAGTCACCAACAAAATTTTACTGGAACCAAAAAAGCTTATTTACCTAAAAATCAAAAAAAAGCCCTTTATAAAAAATGGCATCCAGAATCCTAATTATCTTCTCTTTACTTTTTTTTTATACCAAATTTGTTAATGCTAATGATTACGTCAAGGTACTTGAAGCTAATAAAAATTTTATTGAAATTCGTCTGCTAGATAAAATTACTTCTAAAATTGAAACTTATAATATCCCTATAAAAAAAATAGAAAAAGTTAGAGATTTTAATGTGTTTGTTGATAAATGTGTAATTGATACTAGGAGAGGTTTTAAAGAGTATTTAGCTTACATCCAGATAGAAGATAGGCAAAACAAAACTAAAGATCGAGTTTATTTATTTAATGGCTGGATGTTTGCATCAAACCCTTCAACTACACCTTTTGAGCATCCAAATTATGATTTTTGGATTAAAAAATGCAACTAATAATTAATTAAGAATATTAGACTTTGCAAGCCAGTTCACATCATAATTACAATTTATAAAATCTTCATGATTTAAAATCTTTTGATGCAATCCAATTGTTGTATCTACACCTGAAATTACAAATTCACTTAATGCTCTTTTTTGTCTTGTAATTGCTGAAGTTCTATCTTTTCCGTGACAAATTAATTTAGCAATCATGCTATCATAGTAGGGTTGTACCTTACACCCTTGAAATATAGCTGAATCTACTCTTGTACCTGGACCCTGAGGAATGTGACAAACTTCTATAGTTCCAGCGCTTGGTTGGAAATTTTTTTTAAAATTTTCTGCATTAATTCTACATTCTATTGCATGACCAGTAAATCTAACTTGTTCTTGTTCTAATTCTAAATGATTGGTAGATGCTATTTCTATTTGCCTTTTAATTAAATCCACATTAGTGACCATCTCACTTACTGGATGCTCTACTTGAATTCTAGTGTTCATTTCTAGGAAAAAAAACTGTCCATTTTCATAAATAAACTCTAAAGTTCCCGCACCTTTATATCCTAGTTTTTCAAGTCCTTTAGTTGACACATCAAAAAGATATTTTCTTTTTTGCGCATCTAAAACTGGACTTGGAGACTCTTCTATTAATTTTTGATGCCTTCTTTGGACTGTGCAGTCCCTTTCTCCTAAATGAAGTACTTTTTTTCCATCAGATAATATTTGTACTTCAATATGCCTTGGTTTTTGGAAATATTTTTCAATAAACACCTCATCATTATTAAAAAATTTTTTAGCCTCGGATTTTGCTTCAATAATATTTTTTTCTAAATCATTACCTTCATAGACTATTTTCATGCCTTTACCACCACCTCCACCCGCAGCTTTAATAAGAACTGGATAACCAATTTCGTCTGATATTTTTTTTGCATCTTCTAGATTGCTTATTCCTTTTTCGGATCCTTGAATGACTGGAAAACCTATAGATTTTGCAATTTTTTTTGCTTCTATTTTGTCTCCCATCTTTTTTATTAAGTCTGAGGTAGGGCCGATAAAATTTATAGAATGTTTTTCTAATATTTTAGCAAATTCATAATTTTCTGATAAAAAACCATAACCAGGATGAATAGCATCTGAACCTGTGATTTCATATGCTGATAATAAATTTGGCACGTTCAGATAACTATCACTTGCTCGAGGAGGACCAATACAAACACTTTCATCTGCAAGTTGCACGTGCATAGCATCTTTATCTGCAGTGGAATGAACAGCTACGCTTTTGATATTTAATTCTTTACAAGCACGTATAATTCTTACAGCAATCTCACCGCGATTAGCGATTAGTATTTTTTTTATCATTAATTAAATAATTTTTACGAGTAACTGGTCGAATTCTATAGCTTCACCATCTTTGACACAAATTTCAAGAACCTCACCATCTAATTCTGATTGAATATGATTCATCGTTTTCATAGCTTCAATGATTAATAAAGTATCTCCTTTTTTTACTTTTTTACCTTTTGAGGCAAATGGTTTTGCACCAGGTTCTGGTGCTAGATAAGCAGTTCCAACCATCGGGCTTTTAACTGCTGTATAATTTTCTTGAACAATAGCTTTTGTTTTTTCAGTTTTTGTTTGAATTGGAGTAGATGATATGACTCCTTTAGCTCCTTTACCGACTTTAATATTAGTTTTTCCATCCGAGTAACTTAATTCGGTTAGATTTAATTCATCTAAAATCTTTACAAGCTCTTTTATTTTATCTTTATCAATTTTCATTTTTTTAGAAGCTGATCAATTGCTTGAACGGCAAGAATATAACTGTTTATTCCAAAACCACAAATAACACCATCTACGGCCTGGCTGATTAATGATTTATGCCTGAATTCCTCTCTTTTATAAATGTTGGAAATGTGCACTTCTATTTTAGGTATATTTAAAGATTTTAAAGCATCTAATATTGCAACTGAAGTATGAGTAAATGCTGCTGCATTAATAATTAATCCATTCATCTTTTCAGAGTTTTGAATTTTCGTTACAATTTCACCTTCAATGTTTGACTGATAAAATTCTACATTTATTTTTTTACTTTCGCAGTATGATTTAATTTTTAAATTGATTTCATCTAATGTTAATTTTCCATAAATATCAGGTTCTCGTTTTCCTAATAAGTTTATATTTGGACCATTAATTATTTGAATTTTATTCGTCATGGATTATGAAAGAGATATTATATTTATGATCAATATTCAACTGAATGGAAAATCTTATAAAATCAAATCTAATTCAAATATAGATAATTTATTAAAAAAAATAAAAGTAGAGTCTAAAAAAGTAGCAGTGGAAGTAAATAAAGAGGTGCTCTGTAAAGAAAATTACAAAAAGTATAAAATTAAAATAAATGATAAAATAGAAATTGTAACTTTTGTAGGTGGTGGTTAATGAAAGATATTTTAAAAATTTCTAAATATAAATTTAATTCAAGATTAATTGTTGGAACTGGAAAGTATAAAAATTTTAAAGAAACCGCTGATGCTGTTGAAGCTTCAGGAGCCGAAATAGTAACGGTAGCTGTGCGCAGAGTAAATATTATTAATAAAAAAGAACCATTATTAATGGACTATATTAATCCAAAAAAAATAAAATATTTACCAAATACCGCAGGATGTTTTAGTAGTGATGAAGCTTTAAGAGTTTTGAGATTGGCAAGAGATAGCGGGGGTTGGAATTTAGTTAAGTTAGAAGTTCTTGGAGATGAGACTACATTATATCCAAATATGAAAGATACTCTAGAAAGCGCTAAAGTTTTAGTGAAAGAAAAATTTGAAGTTATGGTCTATTGTTCTGATGATCCAATTGCTTGTAAACAATTAGAAGATATAGGAGTTTCAGCTGTGATGCCCCTTGGATCTTTTATTGGCTCTGGGCAAGGAATTCCTAATAAAAATAATATTAGAATTATAAAACAAAATTCTAAAATTCCTGTGATTGTAGATGCTGGAATTGGGTGCGCTTCGGATGCATCCATTGCTATGGAATTAGGTTGTGATGGTGTTTTAGTAAACACTGCAATTGCTAAAGCAAAAAAACCTGTATTAATGGCTGAAGCTATGAAATTAGCAGTTATAGCTGGACGGAAATCTTACCTTTCTGGAATTATGGAAAAAAAAGAGGTTGCTCAAAGATCTACTTCTTTAAAAGGAAAAATTAGTTAGGCTACTTCTTTTTTATTTTCTTCTTTTGTCTCAGTATTTTCTTTTTTATATTTCTTAAATTTTTTCGGTTTATATCTTTTATTAAATTGTTTTTTTTTATAATTATTTAAATTTTCTTCCTCTTTTATATTTTCAGTTTTAATCTTAAAATCTTTGTAGTCTGATAAAACCTTATTTCTATTATCAAGAAATTCGATAACAAATTCATTAGATAATAAATCGTTATTGATGTTAAAAATAAATCTAAATTTGAAACGACTTTCAAAGTATTTTACTTCATCCATCATATATTGGTTTAAATATTCTTTAATTTTCTTGCTAGTTTGGACGGATACTTTTTTAACTTTTTGAATTTCAAAAAGCTTAGCTTCTATAGTTTTTAGTATTTTTTGGCAAAAAGACTCTGGAGATAAAGTAATTTCCCATTTTACAGAACTTTCTCGAAGCCTTTGTCTTGTCATTTCTAGTAATCCAAAATGGCTTATTCTACCTACTTGAATTCTTGCTTTATCAGCTCTTACGGCTTCTTTCATTTTTCTTTCAACCAATCTTCGATTGGAGAAATTTTCCATATCGATAAAATCAATAACAATTAATCCAGCAAGATCTCTAATTTTAATCTGTCTAGCAATTTCAATAGCAGCTTCGATATTTGTTGCTAGTGCCGTCTTTTCAACATTTCGTTCTTTTGTTGATTTTCCAGAGTTAATATCAATGGCAATTAATGCTTCTGTGGGATTGATAATTAAATATCCACCAGATTTTAAATCAACTCTTGGTTCAAAAATACTATTTAAATATTTTTCTATTCCACATGAATAAAACAAAGGAACCTTACCTTTATATTTTTTAATTTTACTGGTTTCTTCTTTAGCAATGATTTCGACATTTTTTTTTGCTTTTTCGTAACCGTCTTCTCCATCAATTAATATTTCATCAATTTCTGAAGTTAAAAAATCTCTAATAACTCTATAAATTAAATCACCTTCCTCGTGAATTAAGCATGGCGCATTAGAATTAATAGTTTTTTCTTTTATTGTTTCCCATACGTTAACAAGCACATCTAAATCATTTTTAATTTGACCTAAGGTTTTGTTAGCTCCTGCAGTTCTTACAATTAATCCCATAGAGCTAGGTATATTAAGGCTATTAATAACTTCTCTTATATGTTTACGGTCTTGATAATTAAAAATTTTCCTAGAAATACCCCCGCCTTTTGCTGTGTTTGGCATTAAGACAATATATTTTCCTGCCAGAGATAAAAAAGTAGTAAGACTTGCACCTTTGTTTCCTCGTTCTTCTTTAACGATTTGAATAAGAACAACTTGACCAGGTTTAATTACTTCTTGAATACGATATTTTTTTCTTTTATTTCTAATGGTGTCAACTTTATTTTGAAGAATTTTTTGATCAGAATGATTTACGTCCTTAACAGCTTCTTCAGTATTTCCATTTAATGTTTCTTCAGATTCGTTTTTACCATTTGATATTTCTTGATTATTTTGAATTGTGTTTTCAATATCTAATTCATCATCCAAATCAATATCATTACTAATCGCAAGATCATCTACTTCTTGTTCAGAATCAGATAATTGATGATCAAGTTTTTGACTTTCTTGATTTAGCTCTTCTCTAATTTTTTCTTCTTCTTTTAAAAGATCTTCTTTATCGGAATTAGGTATTTGATAGTACTCTGCTTGAATATCATTAAATGCTAAGAAACCATGTCTTTCGTTTCCAAAGTCAACAAACGCAGCTTGTAGAGAAGGTTCGACTCTACTTATTTTTCCTAAATAAATATTTCCTTTGAGTTGTTTTTTATCTTCATTCTCAAATTCATATTCATCGACTTGACCATCGTTAAGAATGGCGATTCGAGTTTGTTTTGCCTGTGAGGCATCAATAAAAATCTTTTTTTCCATGATAAATCTCTCATATTTTTTGGGGTTGAATTTTTTGATATAAACCTAGATAACATAATAAAATCTTATAGATGTTTTATATAATATATTTACAAAACAACAATAAAATACATCCAAATGCTTAAGTTTTTATCACGGTTTTCTACCCTTATTTTTACATTAATTTTTATAGGTCTATTTTTAGCCTTTTCTGCCGTCTGGTATTTTTCTAGTGATTTACCTGATTATAAATTTCTTCAAAACTATAAACCTGCGGTATCAAGCAAAGTTTATGACATTAACGGAAATATTTTTGCAGATTTTTCAAAAGAAAAAAGAACATTCATAAAATATGAGCAAATTCCTGATAAAATAATTCATGCATTTATTTCTGCAGAAGATAAAAACTTTTTTTCTCACCCTGGAATTGATGCGGTCGGAATTACTAGAGCGATTATAAAAAACGTTCAGCATTTTATCACTGGCCAAAGACTAGAGGGGGCATCCACTATTACCCAGCAAGTTGCAAAAAATTTATTACTAAGTTCTGAAGTATCACTAGCTAGAAAAGTAAAAGAAGCAATATTGGCTTTTAGAATTGAAAAATATTTGAACAAAAAGAGAATATTAGAGCTTTATTTAAATGAAATTTACTTAGGAGAAAGATCTTATGGAATAGCATCTGCTAGCATGGTTTATTTTGATAAATCTGTAAAAGAACTTAATTTTGCAGAAGCTGCATTACTAGCCTCCCTACCCAAAGCTCCAAGCAAATATAATCCATATAAAAATGTTACAATTGTAAAAGATAGAGTGAATTGGGTCCTTCATCGAATGTATGAAAACAAATACATTTCTGAAGCAGATTTAAAAAAAAATCTAAGTTTACCATTCAAGCTTAAAAAAAGAGAATTTGAACAAAAGGATGAAACCAAGTTTTTTGCAGAAGAAGTTAGAAAATCTTTATTAAATATTTATGGTGAGGAAAATGTCTATAAACAAGGACTTTATATAAAAACTTCTTTAGATCCAGATTTACAAAACCTAGCAGTCAAATCTTTGCGCAAACACTTACTTACTTATGATAAAAGACATGGTTGGAGAGGTCCTTTTCAAACTAATAAAAATATTACTGATTTTAAAACATTATTATTAACGCCTAATAAAATATTTTCTGAATTTGAACTTGCATTTGTTTATGAAGTTAACCCCGAAAAAGCTTTGATACTTTTAAAAAAAGATAGGGAGGGAACTATTCCATTAAACAATTTAAAATGGGCTAAAAAATTTATATCAAAAGATCAGACTGGAAAAACAGTAGAAAACTGTAATGAAGTTTTAAAAGTAGGAGACATTATTTATGTCCAAAAAACTAATAATGCTAAAGAATGGTTACTGGAACAAATACCTAGTGCAAATGGTGGAGCAATCGTTATGGATCCCTGGAATGGTAGAGTATTTGCGTTAGTTGGTGGATTTGATTTCGACTTAAATCAATTTAACAGGGCCACTCAAGCAAAACGCCAACCAGGATCTGCATTTAAACCTTTTGTATATAGTGTTGCTTTGGAAAATGGTTTTAAACCTAATAGCATTATACTCGATGCACCATTTGTTAAATACGAAAATAAAACGGAATTTAAATGGAAACCAAAAAACTATGGTGAAAAATTTTATGGACCTTCTCTATTTAGAGTTGGAGTAGAACAATCTAGAAATTTGATGACGATTAGAATTGCTGATCAAATTGGTATAAATAAAATTAATTCAGTAGCTAAAAAACTTGGAATCTATCAAAAGACCGATGATATTCTTTCCGTAGCTCTAGGTGCATCAGAGACAACCTTAATGGATCTTACCTCTGCCTATTCCACTTTTGTAAATGGAGGCAGAAAAGTTACCCCAACATTAATTGATTTAATCCAAGATAAAGATGGAATAGTGAAATTTAAAAATAACAAATTGTTTTGTTTAAATTGTAATGAAACCTTCGATATTAATTCAGTTCCTTTATTAGATAGTCGTTATGATAGAATTTTTGAAGAAAGTACCGCTTACCAGATGGTAAATATTTTAAAAGGAGTTGTAGATCGGGGAACTGCTAAAAAAATTAGATATTTAAATATGGAGTTGGCTGGAAAAACTGGAACTACCAACGACAACTTTGATGCTTGGTTTATAGGGTTTACTCCAAATTTATTAGTCGGTGTCTTCGTAGGATTTGATGAACCATCTTCTTTAGGTAAATTTGAAACGGGTGCAAAAGCAGCATTACCTATTTTTGAGGAGATCATTAAAAATACAAAACAAAGAAACGATTTACCTTTTTTTAAGCCAGCAAGCACAGTTAAACTTGTTAAAATTGACAAAAACAAAGGAACAGAAATCTTTACAGGTAATCAGAATGCTATAACCGAAAGTTTTAAAATTAATGATGAAGTTCGAAATGATGACAATTATAAATTTTCAAATAGTATATATTAAATGATAGAAGAAAAAAAAGAATTAGAAACTATTAAACATTTGCTTTCAAATGTATGGAGTTTTCTTTGAAAACTCTAAAGCACAACATCGAGTAAATGAACTTAACTCAAAAACATTAGAAACTTCTTTTTGGGAAAATCCAGATACAGCAAAAAATATTTTAAAAGAAAAAAATTCACTTGAAAAAATTATCGCGGATTATACCGAAGCAAAAAAACAACAACAGTTGTTAAGTGAATTTATGATATCTTTGGAGAAAGATTATGATGATGGAATATTTAAAGATATTCAAAAATCTCTAAAAGATTTAAAAAGAAATATCAAAACTTTAGAAGTGAGCTGTTTTCTATCTGATGAAAACGATAAGCGGGATTGCTATTTAGAAGTACATGCTGGCGCTGGTGGTACCGAAAGTCAAGATTGGGCTGAAATGCTAAGAAGAATGTATGTGAAATGGGCAGAAAAAAAAGGTCATCAAATTGAGCTTGTCAGCGAAAGTAAAGGCGAGGAGGCAGGAATTAAATCATCTACTATAAAAATTTCAGGATATAATGTTTACGGATACTTAAAAAATGAAAGCGGTGTTCATAGATTAGTTCGAATTTCTCCATTTGATTCAAACAAAAGAAGGCATACTAGTTTTTCAAGTGTTTGGATTTACCCAGTGGTTGATGATGACATTAAAATTGATATTAATGAAAAAGATTTGAGAATCGATACTTACAGATCAAGTGGAGCTGGAGGCCAACACGTGAATACAACGGATAGTGCCGTAAGGATAACACATTTGCCAACTAAAATTGTCGTTCAATGTCAAAACGAACGATCACAACATAAAAATAAAGAAAGTGCGATGAAAATGTTAAAGTCCAGACTATATGAGCTTGAACTAAAAAAAAGAGAAGAAAGCAATAAAAATATTGAAACACTTAAAACCGATATAGGCTGGGGTCATCAAATTAGATCTTATGTTTTGCAACCATATCAACTCGTAAAAGATAACCGGACTGATTGCGAAAGCACAAGTCCAGAGGACGTTCTTAACGGCGACATTGATGAATTTTTAGAAAGCGCATTATTTAAAACTAATTAAATGAGCAAATTTATTAAATTTATTTTTGTATTAACAACTATCATTTTTATAGGAGTTTTAGTTCTAAGTTATGGAATTACTACAAGCAAATTTAACGATCCTATAAAAAAAGAAGTTGAAAAACAAATACCGAATTCAGAATTAAAATTTAATACAACTTCAGTTTCTTTAGATGTAAAAAAATTTAAAATTAAAATTGGCTTAAACGAACCAGCTTTAAAAATTGAAAACCAAAAAATCTCAATTCAAAGTTTTAAAATTTTTTTAAATATTTTTAAATTTTTCCAGCAAGAATATATCGTAGATGCAATTAGCTTATCTTTTAGCAATCAACCTTTAGATGTTATTTCAAAGTTAAATTATACTAAGGCTCACCAAAGTTTTGTTAAAAAAATTATCTCAGGAGATTTAAATGGCGAACTAACAATAGAAATAAAAAGCAAAGAAAAACTTAACTATAATTTTGATGGAAGTTTAAAAAATTTAACAATAAATATTAATGACAAACTTCCTTATGTAAGAAATTTAAAAACAGACATTACACTCACTGATTATAAAGTTCAATTTACAAACTTTAATGCTAAATTCGCTGATTTAGATTTGAAATCTAATGATTTAAAATATGGATTATTTACCCGTAACCTTTTAGGCGATATAGAGTTAAAAGGGGTAGTTTCTGATGCAACAAATTTAAAAGAAATTATAAAATTTTTCCCATTTCTTGATGTACCAGAAATCTCTAATCTTCAAGGTTTTATTAATTTAAAGAATAGTCTTAATATAAACTTTGATGAAAATTACTTTGTAAAATCTAATAAATCCGAAGTTAATACCATAATTAAGAATTTACAATTTGATTTAAAGCATCCTATTCAAGTTTATCAAATAAGAAACTTTAACACTAAATTTCTAATTGATTCTTCCAAAAAAACTACAGCTTCAGGATCATTTGAAATGAACAAATATCTTGCTAACTTTGATATTAGCAAGGAACATAACACTGATTTTTATACAGTTAATTTAAACAGTAAGGCAAATCTAAAAAATTTATTTTTTCCAAAACAGTCTTTTTTCTTAACTGAAGATATAAATTTTAATATCAAATCACAATTTAAAGATTTTAATCATGCAAATTATCAGGTGCGACTCGATTTAAAAGATACTGAAATAGATTCATCTTTTTTTAATTATAAAAAAAATAAAGGAATAGAATCAGATTTAAAGTTCAATCTTGTCTTCAATGAAAAAAAAATTTTTTTAAGAGATTTTATATATCAAAGTCAAAAAGATGAGCTAACTATAAAAAAAATAAATTTGAATAATATGTATCAAATTGATAATTTTGATGAGATTAACCTAAAATTAAAAAATAACGATTTTTCTATTGTTAATAAAAATAAAAATTACATCATTAAAGGAAAATCTTTAGATTTATCAAGATTTTTAGCTGAAAAAGTAAGCGATTCTTCAGAAATAGATTTTTCAAGAAAATTCAACGGAACTATCATGATAAATTTGAATAGAATTTTATTACCAGATGAATTTTTAAAAAATTACAGTGGGAAAGGGAATATCAAACAAGGAAAGTTTTATGATTATAAAGGTTCAGCCAGTTTTTCAGATGACACTAAATTTAAGCAAGATATTTTAAATAACAAAAAGAATCATAGGGAGAGTATTCTTTATAGTGATAAAGCGAAACCTTTTCTTGCAAGTAAAAAGTTTTTATCAGGATTAAGCAAAGGAAATCTTGAAGTTATCGTAGAAGATATAGGTGCAAATGCTGCTTTAGAAACAGTCAAAATAAAAAAATTTTATATTAAAGATATGCCGGTCTTAGCAAATATTCTATCCGTTGCTTCTATTACAGGAATTTTAGATACACTAAAAGGAAAAGGGGTATATTTTGATGAGGCTGTAGTTAAATATCATTACATAAATAAAAAAATCGAAATTATAGAATGTTATGGAACAGGACCTTCATTAGGATTTATTTTGGAGGGATATGTGAATCCAGATGGATATGTAAAAATGTCAGGAAGTCTTGCTCCAGCAAATTTAATTAATGAAGCAATTAAATCAATCCCAATAGTTGGATCTTTAATTACAGGAAAAAAAGGAGATGGTTTATTTGGAGCTAGCTTTAAAATAAAAGGCCCAGAAAACAAGCTAGAGACTGAAGTAAACCCGATTAGGACACTAACGCCAAGATTTATTCAAAGATTTGTTGATTTATTTAGAGGGAAATAATTATTTTATTTTAAGTAGATGATGTCTTTTTTTTCCAAAAGATATTTTAAGAAAACTATTTTTAAAATCATTTAAATATATCATTTTATTTTCTTCTTTTATAATTTCATTTTCAATACGATATGAAAAATTCAAAAGATTTCTTCTAAAATCGCTATTAGAATTTGCAAATTTAATTTGAATTAAAATATCTCTTAATAGAACTCCTTTTTCTAATTTTTCTATATCTAAAAGAGTAGTTGGTAGCTCTTCGCTAAACGACTTGTTTGTGAAAGTTTTTTTAGCTATTTTTTTAGCTATTTCAGCGTCTAAATCTCCATGAAGCAATCTTGTAGTTTCTGTAGCTAGTAAAATTTTTAATTCATTGATTTTAGAACTTAAGGTTTCTTCTAATTTTTTTATTTCATCAATACTTAATTCTGTAAAAAGTTTTAGATATTTTATAACATCTTGATCATTAGAATTTCTCCAAAATTGCCAATATTCAAATGGGCTAAGCATTTTTTTATCTAACCAAACCGCACCTTTTTCTGTTTTGCCCATTTTTTGACCACTGGATGTTGTAATAAGTGGCGTGGTTAATCCATAACAAGATTTTCCTGTAATTTTTCTAATAAGCTCGACACCATTAACTATATTTCCCCATTGATCGGACCCTCCGATTTGAAGTAAACAATCATGTTTTTTAAAGAGTTTTAAAAAATCATAAGATTGGAAAATCATATAATTAAACTCTAAAAAACTTAAAGACTGTTCGCGTTCTAATCTAGTTTTTACACTATCAAAAGTTAACATTTTATTGATGGTAAAATGCTTTCCGTAGTCTCTTAAAAAATTGATATAATTTAATTTTCCAAGCCAAGTTTTATTATCTACAAAAATGACTTTATTTTTTCCAGTTTTGCTCAAGAATTTTAAAAATACCTTCTTAATATTTTGAATATTTTTTTTTATATCTTTTTCTTCTAGTAATTTTCTGGACTCTTCTTTTCCAGAAGGATCACCTACCATGGTAGTTCCACCACCTAACAACACAATAGGTGTATGACCTAACTTTTGTAAGAACCTTAAACACATAATTTGCATTAAACTTCCAACATGAAGAGAAGGAGCAGTGCAATCAAAACCGATATAAAATTTAACCTTTTTGTTTGTAAGGAGTTTATTTAAAGCTTCCTCATCGGTACATTGAAAGAAATAGCCTCTCGATTTAAACTCTTCTATAACATTAACTTCCATAATTTTTAAAAAACAATTTAATATACTGTATATTAATTAAAAAAATAAATTAATGAAAAAAAAATACAATTCTATTGGAACCATGTCAGGTACTTCCATGGATGGTATAGATGTTTCTCTTTTATATTCCGATGGTGAAAAGGAAATTAAACCTAAGGATAACTTTTATCTAGCTTTTCAAGGCAGTTTTAAAAAAGAGCTTTATACTTATAAGGCTCAAATAAAATCCACAACAGACTGCAAAGAATTTATAAATACTAGTACTTATCAAAAACTAAGTGAAAAAATAACAGACCTTCATGCAGAAACAATTCAAAAACTTATACAAAAAAATGATAAGGTTGATTTAATTGGTTTTCATGGTCTTACTCTATGGCACTGTCCAAAAGATTTATACACTCATCAAATGGGCAATCCAAAGAAGTTATTTGATCACTTTCAGATACCAATAGTTTTTAATTTTAGAAAAAATGATATTGCAAATGGAGGCCAAGGAGCGCCTCTAACTCCTATATTTCACAAAGCTATCTTAGAACAATTTGATTTTAAATTTGACTCATTTGTTAATATAGGCGGAATATCTAACATCACTTATTTAAAAAATAATAAAATTCACGCTACAGATATCGGACCAGGAAATTGTTTATTAGATAAATGGGTGAAGGAAAATTTTAATGAAGAATTTGATATAGATGGAAAATACTCTTCAATTACAAATCCTGATTTAAGTATAGCTAATTCATTTTTGGACAAATATGAAAACAATAAAATTATTTCCTATGATATAAATGATTTTGATTTATCTTCTTTTAGAGGTTTAAATAAAAATGTAGGAGCTAGTACTTTAGCTTATATAACTGCTAAATTAATATTAAATTTTTGTCAGGAAAAAAATATTAAAAAATTTTTAATTTCAGGTGGCGGAAGAAAAAATAAAACAATTATGCAGTACCTTGGTTCTTTAGCCGAAACTACAGATCAATATAATATAGATGGTGATTTTGTTGAGTCTCAAGCTTTTGCGTACTTAGCTATTCGTTGTTTAGAAAAAAAATTTATTTCTTTTCCAGAAACTACTGGAGCATCTACTAATTTAACAGGTGGAGAAGTGTTAAGTTAAAACAGTCTAGATTCTTTTCTTAAGTATTTTTCTAAAATTTGAATTAATGTTTTTTCATGATTTAGAAAAAAATGATTACAATTTTTAATCTCATCAAATTCCACTGTTATATTTTTTTGAGCTAATAATTTTGCTTTTAAAGTTTTAATAGAATCTATAGGAACTAACTGATCTTCTGTTCCATAAACAATTAAACCTGAGGTAGGACATGGAGCAAGAAAGTTAAAATCAAAAATATTTGGTTGAGGAGCAATGGATACAAATCTAAATATTTCAGGTCGTCGCATTAAAAGTTGCATACCTATAAAAGAGCCAAAAGAATAACCCACAATCCAGCTCTCATTAGAATTTTGATTATTTCTTTGAATAAAATCTAATGCAGAAGCCGCATCTGCTAATTCTCCTAAACCATTATCAAATTTTCCTTCACTTTTTCCAACTCCTCTAAAATTAAATTTTAAAACGGAAAAATTATTTTTTACAAATGTGTTAAATACGGAGTTTACTACACGATTATTCATTGTGCCCCCATACTCTGGATGTGGATGCAAAATAACAACTAGAGGCGCATTTTCTTTTTTACTTTGAGCGTATTTAGCTTCTAATTTACCGTCCGGACCAGAAATAAAGGTTTCTGTGTTGTTAAGAAGTGTAGACATTTGTAAAAAATTGAAAAGTGCTTATATCACAACTATAACTTTATTATTAAATTTTTTTTAAAAAACTATCATGTCTAGTAGCGAAAAGATTATTCAAGAATATCAGCAAAAGTCTGATTATTTGCATGGATTTGAGACAAAGGTGGATACCATTAACGCGCCCAAGGGTCTTAACGAAGAAACTATCAAGTTTATTTCTGCACAAAAAAATGAACCTAAGTGGATGTTAGATTGGCGCCTTGCAGCTTTTTTTAGATTAAAATCTATGAAAGAGCCAAATTGGCAAAAACCAAAATATCCAAAAATTGATTATCAAAATATCAGTTACTTTTCTGCTCCGAAAGACTTTAAAAATAAACCAAAGTCCTTAGATGAAATTGATCCTGAAATTAGAAAGACTTATGAAAAGTTAGGAATACCTCTAGAAGAGCAAAAAATATTATCGGGCGTAGCGGTGGATGTGGTATTTGATTCTGTTTCTGTGGCAACAACGTTCAAAGAAAAATTAAAAGAAATCGGAGTTATTTTTTGTTCTATATCCGAAGCTATTCAAGAACATCCTGAGCTTGTAAAAAAATATTTAGGATCTGTGATCCCAGTAACCGATCATTTTTTTGCAACCTTAAACTCAGCTGTATTTACTGATGGTTCGTTTGTTTATGTTCCGCCTAAAGTTAGGTGCCCAATGGAACTATCTACTTATTTTAGAATTAATGCAAAAGATACCGGACAGTTTGAACGAACCTTAATTATTGCTGATAAAGGAAGTTACGTAAGTTATCTAGAAGGATGTACCGCCCCTATGAGGGATGAAAATCAACTTCACGCTGCAAATGTAGAGCTTATTGCATTAGATGATGCTGAAATAAAATATTCCACAGTTCAAAATTGGTACCCGGGAGATAAAGAAGGAAAAGGTGGAATTTACAATTTCGTAACTAAAAGAGGAGATTGTAGAGGAAAAAATTCTAAAATTTCATGGACACAAGTAGAAACAGGATCTGCAATTACCTGGAAATATCCAAGCTGTATTCTAAGGGGAGATAATTCCCAAGGTGAATTTTATTCAGTTGCGATTACGAATAATTTTCAAAAAGCAGATACTGGTACAAAAATGATTCATCTAGGAAAAAATACAAAAAGTAAAATTATTTCAAAAGGAATTTCCGCAGGTCATGCAGATAATACATATAGAGGTTTGGTTTCTATTCATTCAAAGGCAAATGGCGCAAAAAATTATACTCAGTGCGATTCTTTATTAGTAGGAAATCAATGTGGGGCGCATACCGTTCCTTATATAGAGAATAAAAATTCATCTTCCGAAGTAGAACATGAGGCAACAACCTCAAAAATTAGCGAGGATCAATTATTTTATTGTAGACAAAGAGGTTTAAACCAAGAAGAAGCTGTTAGTTTAATTGTAAATGGTTTTTGTAAAGAGGTTCTTCAACAACTTCCTATGGAATTTGCCGTGGAAGCTCAAAAGCTAGTTGGAATTAGCTTAGAAGGAAGCGTTGGTTAAATGATTTCAATTAAAAACTTAAAAGTAAATGTTGGTAATAAAGAAATCATTAAAGGTCTTGATTTAAAAATTGCCAAAGGAGAAATCCATGCAATTATGGGACCAAATGGTTCTGGTAAAAGTACACTATCTTATGCACTGGCTGGAAAAGATGGTTATGAAATTTCAGGAGAAGTTAAGTTTAAAGGAAAAAATATATTAGATTTAAATGTAGAAGAAAGAGCTCATCATGGTTTCTTTCTTGCATTTCAGTATCCTGTAGAAATACCAGGTGTAAATACAAATAACTTTTTAAGAGCATCGTTAAATGCCATTCGCAAATCTAACAGTAAAAAAGAATTAAATGCAGTTGAGTTTTTAAAATTAGTTAAGGAAAAAACTAAAGAACTTAAAATTAAGGAAGAAATGTTATCACGGCCTTTAAATGTTGGATTTTCTGGGGGTGAAAAAAAAAGAAATGAAGTACTACAAATGGCTTTATTAGAACCAGAATTTGTTATTTTAGATGAAACCGACTCCGGATTAGACATTGATGCATTAAAGATTGTATCAAATGGAGTTAATGCTTTGAGAGATTCAAATAGATCTTTTTTAATTATTACGCACTATCAGAGACTTTTAAATTATATCAAACCAGACTTTGTACACGTATTGTCTCACGGAAAAATTGTTAAAAGTGGTGATTGGAAATTAGCTATTGATCTAGAAAATGACGGTTACGGTCAATTTTTAAATTAAGATAATGAACGATATTAATCAATTTAAAATAGATTTTGAAAAATACACAAAAAATAAATTATTTAAGGAAAATTTATCAAAACGAACTGAAGCCTTTAATCGTTTTCTTACCAAAGGTTTTCCAAACTCCAAACAAGAACATTGGAAATATTCTCCTTTAAATCAAGATTTAACAAAATTTAAAGAAGTTAAATTTGTAGAAAATTCTGACAAATCCATAGATGAAGGTTACTTTGAAAAATTTGATCATTATAAAATTATACTAAAAGATGGAATTCTTGTTAGCGAGTCTCTTCTAACAGAGGGACTGACTATAGCTAAATGCGATACTAGTTCTTTTTTTGATGTAAAGAAAAATCCAATATTAGATTTTAATAACGCATTTTATATTCCATCTTATAAAATTTTAGTTGCAAAAAATGTAAAAATACAAAAGCCAGTTGTAATTTATAATTTTATCAGTGCTTCTTTCAATGGAAATAATATTAATTTGAAATGTAATATACTTTTAGATGATAATTCTTTTCTAGAAGTTTATGACAAAAATATTTTTTTAAATAATGATTTTGTATTTTTTACTTCCAATCTAGAAATAAATATTTCTAAAAAGGCGGTTTTAAAAAAGTATAGTTTAAATAGTAATAGTAAAAATAATACGATTTATAATTTTGCAAAAGTAGATTTAGATGATTATGCTTTTTTCGAAAATTTTAATTTAAGTCATAACTTCAATTCTTGCAGAGATGAATTTGTTGTAAATTTAAACGGTATTGAGTCCAAAGGATCTCTTAATAATGTTCAGCATTTATCAAGAAATTGTTATCATGAAATTAAATGGGAGGTTCTTCATAATGAAGTTAACACTACAAGCAAACAGTACGTTAAATCAGTATTAAACGATCAATCTACAGCTGCATTTCAGGGAAAAATATATGTTAATTCTATAGCTCAAAAAACAGATGGCTATCAATTATCAAAAGCACTACTTCTATCAGATCAGTCAAAATTTTTATCAAAACCAGAGCTTGAAATTTATGCGGATGATGTAAAATGCAGTCATGGTTCTACCTCAGGAAATATTAATAAAGATATTTTGTTTTATTTGAGATCAAGAGGTTTATCTGAAAAAGAGGCTAAAAATTTATATGTAGAGGGTTTTTTAGCGGATGTATTAGAAAAAATCGAAAATAAAGAAATAAATAAATTATTTATAGAAAAATTAAGAGAAATACATGAATATCAATGAAATTAAAAAACAATTTCCAATTTTTGAAAAAAAAATTAAAGGAAAGCAGTTGGTCTATTTAGATAGCGCCAATTCTTCACAAAAGCCCAAACCTGTTATTGATAGTTTAAATCAATTTTATCTTTATGAGTTTGCAAATGTAGGAAGGGGAATTTATCAACTTGCTGCAAATGCTTCAGATAAATATGAAAAATCAAGAGAAAATTTGAAAAGTTTTTTTAATACAACTAAAGATTACGAAATTATTTTTACAAAAAACTCTACCGAGTCATTAAATTTAGTCGCATCGTGTTTCGGAGAAAAATTTTTGAAAGAAGGTGACGAAGTTATTTCTACAGAATTAGAACATCATGCAAATTATGTTCCATGGCATTTTTTAAGAAAAAGAAAAAAAATTCAAATCAAATTTATACCTATCGATGATAATGGAAACTTACAAATTGATAAACTTAAAGATTTGATAACGAATAAAACTAAAATGATTGCAGTGACCCATATGTCGAACGTGACAGGTACAGTTGTAAATTTAAAAAAAATTAAAGAAATCGCAGATAAGCACAAAATACCTATCTGCGTGGATGGAACACAGGGCGCGGCACATTTAGATGTTTCGATTAAAGATCTTGATTGCGATTTTTATGCTTTTTCTGGTCATAAAATGTACGGTCCAACGGGCATTGGAGGATTAATAATTAAATATAAATGGCTTGAAGCCTTTGATCCTTTTTTGGGAGGGGGAGGAATGATTGAATTCGTATCTAAAGAAGATGTGGGATATGCAAAAGGTGTTTGGAAGTTTGAAGCCGGCACCATGCCAACTGCAGAAGTCATCTCATTGAATGAATCTATTCATTTCATCAACAAAATAGGTAAAAAAAATATTATAAAGCATGAGGAGGATCTAAAAAATTTTGCAATCGATGAGCTTAAGAAAAATAACAGTATAAAATTTGTAGCTTTACCAGATGATCAAGGTTCTGTTTTTTCTTTTAATATCCAGGACATTCATTCCCATGATGTCTCAACTATCTTTGATCAAGAAGGTGTAGCGGTTAGAGGTGGACATCACTGCTGTCAAATTCTTCATGATAGATTAGGAATTAATTCATCTATTAGAGTTTCTTTAGGAGTTTATAATGACAAGGAAGATATACATATTTTATGTAATGCCATTAAAAAGTGCCAAAGTATTTTTAAAAAATAAAAATGGATCTGTATCAAGAAATAATTCTTCAACACAGCAAATTCCCAAAAAATTTTAAAAAACTAGGTGATTATAATTTTTGTTCCGAAGGTTATAATCCTTTATGCGGGGATAAAATAACTATTTATGTTTCAGAAAAAGAAAAAAAAGTAAAAGATGTCTCTTTTGAGGGAAGTGGTTGTGCTATTTCTATCGCTTCAGCTTCCATTTTATCTGAAATTTTAAAGGAAAAATCTTTAGATAAATCTAAAAATATTTATGATAGTTTCTTAAATTTAATTAACCATAATCAATCTAATTTTTCTGATTTAACTGAAAAGGAAACTTCGATGCTAAATGCCTTTTCTGAAATATCAAAATTCCCAATGAGGACTAAATGTGCTACATTAAGCTGGAGCACATTTAATGCAGCATTAAAAAATATTAAAAATTTTAATACTGAATCTTTAAAATGAATATGAATGTAGAACTTATGGATAAAGTAGTGGAAAAACTAAAATCTGTTTATGATCCAGAAATACCAGTGGATATTTATGAACTAGGTTTAATTTATGATGTTAAAATCAATGATAAAAAAGTTTCTCTTGATATGACTCTTACAAGTCCACATTGTCCTGTAGCAGAAAGTTTGCCGATGCAGGTAAAACGTGCAGTAGAAACTATTCCTGAAATTGAAGAAGTAGAAGTTAAAATAGTTTGGGAACCACCTTGGGATAAAACTAAAATGTCAGAAGCTGCAAAGCTAGAACTAGGAATATGAATTCAGAAATTTTAAAAGTATCACAAAGCGCTATCGATAGACTAAAAGAAATTGTTTCTACATCAAAAGAAAAGTCTATTAAGGGAGTGAGGATTTCTCTCAAGTCTGGAGGCTGTGCTGGAATGACTTATGATATGAATTATGTTGATCAAGAGAGCAAAGGTGATGAAATATTAGAATTAGAAGGTTTAAAAATTTTTATCGATCCAAAAGCTGTAATGTTTATTTTAGGAACAGAAATGGATTATAAAACAGACAAATTTTCATCTTCTTTCATATTCAAAAATCCAAATGAGATTGAACGCTGCGGCTGTGGTGAATCTTTTAAAATTTAAATTGTTCAGCAATATTTCTTTCTTTTAGACCAAACTTTTTGTTGTAAAGTATTTTAAATTTTATTTTTTTACTAAGTTCAATATTTACTGATTTTATATTTCGAACTTCAATATTATCTGCAACTGCAGATACGGGTCTTTTTTTAGTATCTAAATTTTTAATGCTAATACTAGATTGATTATTTACAATCGCACCTCTCCATCCTCTTGGTCTAAATGGACTTATTGGTGTAACGGTTAAATATTGACTATCTAAATTTAAAATAGGACCTCTAGCGGAAAGATTATAAGCAGTAGATCCTGCAGGAGTAGCAATTAATACTCCATCTCCGACCAATTCTTTTACCCTTACTCGACTATCTACCTTAATTTCTAGCTTTGTAGTTTGTCGGTGTTGTCTAAAAATAGATATCTCATTAATGGCAATAACTTTTTTCTTAGTTTTATTTTTAGCTATAGTTGCTTCCAAAGGAGAAAGTTGAACTACATTCGCATTTTCAATTTTTTTTAACAAATTGTGATAAGAGGTATGATTTAATAAAAAGCCTCGATTACCAGTATTTAATCCATAAAAAGGCTTATTCCATCTCTGATACTTTTTAAGCATATGTAACATAAAGCCATCCCCACCTAAAACGACTATGCAATTACATGCGTTTATCTTAAAATTCTTTAATTTTTTTATAATTTTTCTTTTTGTAATTTGAGCCTTTTGAGTATTATCAGCAAGAATGTGAAGTTTATCAAATTTCATCTTAAAAAGGGAATATAGCATAAAAAATAAACATGGTTACATTTAAAAAGAACTTTGAAAAATTTTTTCAAACAGAAAATTTAAGGCAAAACCCTGAACAAACAGACCTAATAGAAAAACTAGATGAATTTTATGTCAAATTAAAAGACGAAACATCTTTGGTTAAAAAAATCTTCTCTAAAAAAAATAAAGATCGAGGCTATTACATTTATGGTGATGTCGGAGTTGGTAAAACTATGATTTGTAATCAATTTTATGAATTTATTGATATCAAAAAAAAACGATCACATTTTAATGAGTTTATGATCGAAGTTCACGATTTTTTACATAAAAATCAAAAAATAGAAAAAAAAGAAAACCTATTAACAGAATACGCAAGAAAATTGCATGAAAATAACAAAGTACTTTTTTTAGATGAATTTCAGGTCACTAACATTGTGGACGCGATGATTATTGGAAAATTATTCGAAAGTCTTTTTGATGAAGGTGTATTTATTATTATCACAGGAAATATTCCAATGAAGGATTTATATAAAGATGGATTGCAAAGAGAGCAATTCATGCCTTTTTTAAAAATTATTAAATCTAAAATGATAGAATATGAATTAAAAGGAAACATTGATTATCGAAAACAAGATGTAACAAAAATTAATAGATTTTTTCATCCAAACGATAAGTTATCTAATTTTAATATAAATCAATTATTTCGAAAACTTACAAAGGATAGAAAAAAATTGGAAAAAGAAATTATTATTCGTGGTAGAAAATTTCCTCTGCCAAATTTTTACGATGGGGTTGCAAGATTTGATTTTAAAGACCTGTGTAATCAAAACCTTGGTGCCGAGGATTATATTGAGATCGCAAAATTTTGTAAGTTTATCATTATAGAAAATATTCCAAATTTTACAGATCAAGTTTCAAACCAACAGCAGAGATTTATTACCTTAATCGATGTATTTTATGAAAATAAAATTAAACTAATGGTTAGTGCAGAAAATAATTTAGAAGATTTAACTAGCTCGCAAAATTTAGAATTCATATTTAGAAGAACAAGAAGTAGGCTTTATGAATTAACAGCACCACTTGCGAGTTAATTTTTTTTAGCAATTTCAATTAATCTAGTGATTAAATTTCCCAAACCATTTTGCCTTTGAGCAGTAAGAAGCTCCATAATTCCAAGAGGTTTGAAATCTTCTTTAGTAAGCGTTGCTATTTCAGATCGTTTTTGATTATTTAAAATATCCACAACAAATTTTGTAGTTCCTTTGGTAATAAAGGCATCAGCATCAAATAAATATTTAATCTTGTCTCCTTCCATGATGCCAATCACCCATAAATTAGATGCACATCCAAAAATTTTGTTTTCATTTATTTTATATTTTGAATCTAAGCCATGACACTCTTTTGCAAGATCAATTAAGTATTGAAGTTTATCTTCACCACTTAATTCTGAAATTTCTAATCCTTTTTGTTTTATTAAATCTTTAATCATCAATTGCTTTTTTTATGGCTCTAAAAGGTAATAAAATACATTCTTTTCTACTTAAATTCTCAACATCTAATAAAATATCAAAGTTTTTTAATTTAATTGGAAATTTATTTATTTTTTTATCAAAAAAATCTTCGATTGATTTAATGTAGGTATCTAAATCTTTTTTTACTAATTTTTTTATTTGATTTGATAAAATTGCAGCAGTTGCCTGTGTAAAAATACATGCTTGAGTTTCAAATCTCATCTCAGTTAATTTTCCGTCTTTTTCGTCTAATTCTATATGAATAACGTCCCCACAGATTTTATTTTTAAAACTACTTTTAAAATTATAGTTTTTTTTTAACTTGGAAAATTTTGTATCTGCAGCAATGGATATAATTTGTTTATTTATCATTTTAGGCTTTTATAACTCAACTATAAGTTGTTTCTACCTTAATCAATAATTGTATTAGTATTTAAATTATATATATTTTTTTTATTAATCTAAAATAAAGGGGAATACATGTACAAGTATTTTAAACTAATTACATCAGCTTCTCTTGCGCTTTGCTTATTAACATTTGCATCAGTTGCAGGAACGAAAGATGATGTTGTAAAAAGAGGCTCTGTAAATTGCGGAGTTTCTCAAGGTGTCCCAGGTTTTTCTAATGCTGATGCAAAAGGAAATTGGACAGGTATTGACGTAGACGTTTGTAGAGCGGTTGCTGCTGCAGTTCTAGGCGATGCTAAAAAAGTTAAATTCTTTCCACTAAGTGCAAAAGACAGATTCGAAGTTTTAAAATCTGGTCAAATTGATGTGCTTGCAAGAAATACAACTTGGACTCTTCAAAGAGATGGTGGTCTAGGATTAGAATTTGCAGGAGTTAACTATTATGATGGTCAAGGTTTCATCGTAAGAAAAGCTGCAAAAATTAATTCAGCAAAAAAATTAAATAACGCAAAAGTTTGTGTAGAAACAGGAACTACGACTGAGCTTAACTTAAGAGATTATTTTAATGCGAATAAAATGAAGTATGAACCTGTTGCTTTTACTAAAGCAGATGAAGCGGTAAGAGCATACGACTCTGGTCGTTGCGATGCTTATACTACTGACAGATCTGGTTTAGCAGCACAAAGAACAAAAATGAAAGACCCTAAAGAGCATTTAGTTCTTCCAGAAATTATTTCAAAAGAACCTCTTGGACCTGTTGTTAGAGGTAATGATGAAAACTGGTTAAATATTGTTCGTTGGTCATTAAATGCAATGATCGAATCTGAAGAACTTGCTTTAACCTCTGCAAATGTTGATGCTCAAAAATCTTCTACTAATCCGGCAGTTAAAAGAATGCTTGGCATTGAAGGAGATACAGGCAAACATTTAGGTTTAAATAATAATTGGAGTTACAATATTATTAAACAAGTTGGTAACTACGGTCAGAGCTATAATAGAAACGTAGGTCCAAGTACTCCTGTTGGTTTAGCAAGAGGCTACAACAGACTTTGGTCTAAAGGCGGAATTCTATACGCTCCACCAGTTAGATAATAATTCTTAATACAATAAAAGGGCCATAAATTTTATGGCCCTTTTAGTTTAATGACTGGTTTTAAAAGACATCTCGTAAGAAATTTACAATTAAGAAATCTTCTACCTCAACTTTTATTAATTTTTTTATTTATAGGTCTTATTTATTATTTTACCTATAACGCTGGTGTAAATATGAAAGCTAGAAATATAAGTTCTGGCTTTGATTTTTTAAAAACAAATTCTGGTTTTGATATTCAATTTAGCCTTATTCCTTATTCAGGATCATCTAGCTATGCCACAGCTTATTTGGTTGGTTTATTAAATACTTTACTAGTTGCTTTTTTTGGAATTATTCTTTCAACGATAGTTGGTTTTGTCGTTGGTATCTCAAGACTATCTGACAATTGGTTATTAAATAAATTTGCAAAAGTTTATGTGGAGGTTTTTAGAAATTTACCTTTAATCTTGCAGATTTTTTTTTGGTATTTTGCAGTTTTAAGAGCACTTCCTGAAGTAGATAAAAGTTTGGTATTTTTTCAAAGTGTATTCGTAAATATTCAAGGGATTTATGTTCCAAAGTTTATATTTACCAACTTTCATTTTATTTTTTATGGAATCGTTTTTTCAATTTTATCAATTTTTTTTCTTAATTATTTTTCAAAAAAAATATTTTATGAAAAGGGTGTGATAGTTCCGGTTTTTAAAATTTCTTTAATTATTTTAATTATTTTTCCTATAATTTTCGCACTTTTAGGTAAGACCACTTACATTGTTGAATATCCAACATTAAAACAAAACTTTGGGATTTTTAACTATATTGGAGGAACTATTTTGGTTCCGGAATTTGTGGCTCTTACCTTGGCTTTATCTATGTATACTGCTGCTTTTATCGCTGAAAATGTAAGAGCTGGAATTTTAGCAATAAGCAAAGGTCAAAAGGAAGCCTCTAAATCATTAGGTTTTAACAATTCGCAATCTTTGAAACTAATCATTATTCCCCAAGCGCTTCGAGTGATTATTCCACCTACAACTAATCAATATTTAAATTTAACTAAAAATTCTTCTCTTGCAGCTGCAATTGGGTACCCAGATCTTACTGGTGTATTTGCTGGCACCTCATTATCTCAAACTGGAAAGGCGATTGAAATAATCTTTATGGTAATGGTAACTTATTTATCGATTAGCATCTCTATTTCTATCCTTTTAAACTGGTACAACAAAAAAATAGCTTTTGTGGAAAAATAAATGAACAAAGTAATTTTATGGTCTAAACAAAATCTATTTTCCTCATGGTATAATATTTTAATTTCTGCTTTTATTTTATTATTAGTTTTTTATTCGATTCCTAAATTTGTTGATTGGGCACTTATAAAAGCAACCTTTTCAGGCGAAACAAAACAAGATTGCAAAGCTGGAGGCGCTTGTTGGGTCTTTATAAAAGTTTGGTTTGAAAAGTTCTTATACGGATTTTATCCAGAATCAGATATTTGGAGAGTCAACATTGCCTTTACGTTGTTAGTTTTAACTATCGCAACAGCATTTTTAATACGTGAATCTTATAAAATTTTTGTAGTTCTCTTTCTTATTTTTATTTTTCCAATCATTTCTTTTTATTTACTTAGTGGGGGTAGATTTGGACTTTCTTATGTTGAAACAAGAGAGTGGGGTGGTTTTTCATTAAGTTTAATTTTAACTTTCTTTGGTATTATTTTATCTTTTCCTTTAGGTGTACTCCTAGCTCTAGGAAGAAGATCTGAATTATTTATTATTAAATATTTCTCCATTGCCTTTATTGAATTTTGGAGAGGCATTCCACTTATTACAGTTTTATTTGCTGCAGCAGTTACTTTCCCCCTTTTATTACCAGCTAATCTAGCATCAGATAAACTTTTAAGAGTTGCTATAGGGATTGCAATTTTTGAATCGGCTTACATTGCAGAAGTAGTTAGAGGTGGACTACAATCTCTACCAAAAGGTCAGTATGAAGCTGCCAAATCTTTAGGTATGGGTTATTGGAAAATGAATTTATTAATTATTCTTCCACAAGCAATTAAAACAGTACTACCAGGTATTACAAATACTTTTATTGCTTTATTTAAAGATACGCCTCTCATAATCTTGGTAGGTATATTAGAACTCTTAGGCATGGTTAATTTAGCAAAAGCAAACTCTTACTGGTTAGGTATGGCGGTAGAAGGATATGTTTTTACAGCAATTGTTTTTTGGGTATTTTCTTATTTATTAAGTTTATATACTCAACATTTAGAAAAAAAATACAGTACGGACAGGATAACAAAATAATGAACGACACGATTATCGAATTAAAAAATGTAAACAAATGGTTTGGAAAGTTTCATGTTTTAAAAAACATAAACATGAATGTTGCCAAAGGAGAAAAAGTAATTATTTGTGGTCCGTCCGGATCAGGAAAATCTACATTAATACGATGCATTAATAGATTAGAAGAACATGAAGAAGGATCAATTGTTGTTGATGGGATTGAACTTAATGAAGATGTAAAAAATATCGATAAAATTAGAGGCGAAGTAGGAATGGTGTTTCAACAGTTCAATTTATTTCCTCATTTAACAATTCTAGATAATTGCGCTCTCGCACCTTCTTGGGTTAAAAAAATTCCAAAAAAAAAATGTGAAGAATTAGCTATGGAATTTTTAACCAAAGTTAAGATTGCGGACCAAGCTAAGAAGTTTCCTGGTCAATTATCAGGAGGTCAACAACAAAGAGCAGCTATTGCTAGAGCTTTATGCATGGAGCCTAAGATTATGTTATTTGACGAACCTACCTCAGCACTTGATCCTGAGATGATCAAAGAAGTTTTAGATGTGATGGTAGATCTTGCAAAAGGTGGAATGACCATGTGTGTAGTTACCCATGAAATGGCTTTTGCTAAAGAAGTTGCAGACCGTGTAGTTTTTATGGACGAAGGAAGTATTGTTGAATCTAAAAAAACAAAAGATTTTTTCCAAAATCCAGAAAATGAACGAACCAAGTTATTCTTAAGTCAGATTTTATAAAATTTATAATGATTATAGAGTGCGCTAACTGTTCAAAAAAATATCAAGTTGAGGACCATACTATACCAGTAGAAGGAATAGAGGTGGAGTGCAATCACTGCAATCATGTTTGGTTTTTTAAACATGATAACTTTAAACAAATAAAAGATGCTTATTCGATAAAGGTACCATCAAATGTCGAAAGTTTAATTTTAGAGGCCGAAGAGAATAAAAATTAAATATTTAAACTTTGAATGAAGTTTTTGAGTTCAAAAATTATACTGTCTATTAAAATATAATATATTTTTAATTCCGGAATATTAATTAAAATATAACCTTTCAATAAATTCATCGCTCCAGCTAGAGAAGTTAAGAATATAAGAAGAATAATCAATTTCGAAAACCAATTACTTGAAACCTTAGGAGCTAAAGTAGATTTCGTTTTAGATGTGGTTGAAGTTTTTAAACCATAAAACCATTTTTCTCCACAAACTCCACATTGAACATTTCTTCCGTTTGAAGGAATATCGCTTTTTTTAACTAAAAATTGATATTTTCCACAATTACAACTTACGATCATTTAAATAAATTTTTCATTACAGTTATTTTTATATCTGCATTTTTAATTTTACTAAGTAATAATGCACCATCTTTAGGCTCAAAGCGAATTATGTGATTTAAAAGCAAAGTATTTAAAGGCTTACTTGCACTAACTGTTTTGATTTTTGGTTGTTTAGTTACAGTTTTAATTTTTTTTATTTCTTTTTTTTCTTGAACTTCATTTTTTAGAATTAATCTTTCAGGTTTTTTAGTTTCCTTTTTTTCAGGTGTTGGAGCACTTTCAAAATTATCTAGTATAAAGTTGGTTGCGTTAATTAACTCGTTGATATCAATTTTTTTATTCATTTTTATGTATAATAATATTTTATCTATATTCTTAAAAATTCTAATATCAAAATATAATATTGTGAATATCTCAAAAAAACTGTAATAACACGCTTCTGTGCCCCTATAGCTCAATTGGTAGAGCAACTGATTTGTAATCAGTAGGTTGGCGGTTCAAGTCCGTCTGGGGGCACCAGTTCTCTAACACTAATTAGAAAAACGAACCTAAATAATTATGGAAATGTAATAGTTTTAAAATTAAAATCTATTATTGGTAATTTAATTTTGGTAAAATCCACTTATGGTAAAGCAAATTCCATCTTCTAACATTAAAGATCATATAAAACCTGGTGATATTTTATTAGATGTTAGAACGCCACAAGAGTGGAAGGTTATAGGAAAACCAGATGGAGAGACTTTAGGTTTAAAAACTTATTTTGTTTCATATCAATTAGAACTAAATGGAAAAAGATATCTAAACCCTAATTTAGATAAAGAACTAAAAGCTTTAAATTTAAATAAAACCAAACAAATTTTTTGTATTTGCAGAAGTGGCGCCAGATCAGATAGTGTTGCAAAAATCTTAGAAACCCAAGGATATGATACAATTAATGTATCAGATGGTTTTTATGTGGATGAAACAAAACCTTCTTGGAAAAAAAACGGCCTACCAATTAAATAAAGTTACTCTTTATAAGATATTTTTTTTTCTTTAAGCTGTTTTTGAAGCTCTTTTTTTTCAAACATTTCTCTTACGATATCACAGCCACCAATAAATTCTTGTTTTATATAAAGTTGGGGAATGGTTGGCCAGTTACTATAAGTTTTAATTCCGTTTCTTAATTCTTCATTTTCTAAAACGTTAATTCCTACAAAATTAACCTGAAGGTGTTTTAAAACATTTGCAACAGCCATGGAAAATCCACATTGTGGCATATCTGGAGTTCCTTTCATAAAAAGAACTACATCGTTTTTATTAATTACATCCTCAATTTTTTTATTAATATCGTTCATTATTTTTCTTCCGTTGTTAAGGCAAGGGCATGAAGCTCTCCACCCATTTTACCTTTTAATGCTTTGTAAACCATTTGATGCTGTTGTACACGATTTTTCCCTTTGAACAAAGAAGACCTTATTTTTGCAGAAAAATGATTATTGTCTCCAGCTAAATCTTGGATTTCGATTTCAGCATCAGGAAATCCTTCTTTTAACATTTTTTCTAAATTTTCTCTTTCAATAGGCATATTTTAATTATTAAACTTATAAAACCATTCTTTATTTAATTTTTTTAAATCTTCTATCTTAAAAGTAATATCTTGATCGATGGTTAAGTTGTCTTTCTGAGTTTTTCCGATTTCAGATATGGTTATGTTAAGTTTTTTTGCTTCATCCAAGACTTTAGAAAGTTGTTTTTCTTCTACTTCAATAATGTATCTGCTTTGATCTTCACCAAATAGATATTTAATTCTATCTAAATCTTTTTTAGTGGTCGTAATATTTGCACCAATAGATGAACTCATGCACATTTCGATTATTGCAAGCACAATTCCTCCTGCAGATATATCATGAACAGATGATAAAAGACCTTTACCAATCATGGATAAAATAAATTTTCCATTTTTTAATTCTTCATCAAGATCTACTTTTGGAGGCCTTCCTTTATTTAAATGAAGTAAATCGTAGCATAAAATAGATTGTTCTAAATGACCCTCTGTTTTTCCAATGATTAAAATTTTATTATTTTCCTTTTTAAATTTTAAATTAACTGATTGTTGAACATCTTTAATTAATCCAACTCCCCCAATAGTTGGTGTTGGAAGAATACTTACGCCATTGGTTTCGTTATAAAGCGAAACGTTTCCTGATACGACTGGATAATTTAATTTTGTACATGCTTCTTTCATCCCTTGAATAACACCCACAAACTGTCCCATAATTTCTTTTTTTTCTGGATTGCCGAAATTTAGGCAGTTTGTGATAGCAATAGGTTCAGCTCCAACGGCGCATAAGTTTCTATAAGTTTCTGCAACCGCTTGCTTTCCGCCTGTATAAGGGTGAGCTTTACAATATCTTGGAGTGCAATCTACTGTGGTTGCAATTGCTTTTTTACTTCCATGAATCCTAACAATCGCAGAGTCTCCACCTGGAAATTGAGCTGTATCGCACATGACCATATGATCATACTGTTCCCAAACCCAAGATTTGTTTGCTTGATTAGGGTGGGAGACTAATTTTTCTATCATAGTTTTTAGATTAATATCTTTTACTTTATTGCTTAAATCGATTGCCTCAGGTTCTTTAATCTCTATCCATTCTCTTTGATATTTTGGAGCAGCATCCGATAAAGAGCTAATAGGTAAATTACATACGGTTTCATTATTAAATTTTAATACTAAATGTTTTGTATTTGTTAGAACACCTATAACAGCAAAATCTAATTCCCATTTTTTAAAAATTTTTTCTGCCTCTTTTTCTTTTCCATTTTTTAATATAATTAGCATTCGCTCTTGGCTTTCTGACAACATCATTTCATAAGGGGTCATCCCAGTTTCTCTGCAAGGAACTTTGTTGAGGTCAATTTCTATTCCCATATCTCCTTTGGATGCCATCTCGATAGAAGACGAAGTAAGACCAGCGGCACCCATATCTTGAATTGACACAATCGTATCTGTTTTCATTAGTTCTAAACAAGCTTCTAATAAAAGCTTTTCAGAAAAAGGATCTCCGACTTGAACTGTAGGTTTTTTTGATTCTGTATCTTCATCAAATTCTTGGGAAGCCATAGAGGCACCGTGAATTCCATCTCTTCCAGTTTTAGAACCTACATAGATTACAGGATTTCCAACTCCGCTAGCAATCGAATAAAAAACCTTATCTTTTTTTGCCACTCCAATGTTCATCGCATTTACTAAAATGTTACCATCATAAGAAGAATCAAATTCTACTTCACCACCCACTGTTGGAATTCCCATACAATTTCCATAGCCTGCAATTCCAGCAACAACACCATTAAGTAAATGTTTAGTTTTTGGATGATCCGGAGAGCCAAATCGAAGCGCATTTAAATTAGCAATAGGACGAGCTCCCATTGTAAATACATCTCTTAAAATTCCACCCACTCCAGTTGCTGCACCTTGGTAAGGCTCAATGTAAGAGGGGTGGTTATGACTTTCAATTTTAAAAATAGCAACATCTCCATCATCAATGTCAATCACTCCTGCGTTTTCTCCAGGACCCTGAACTACTCTTTTATTTTTTGTAGGTAGTTGCGCTAACCAATGTCTAGATGATTTATATGAACAATGCTCATTCCACATGGCAGAGAATATTCCAAGCTCTGTTAAATTTGGAACTCTACCAATAAGCTCTTGGATTTTTTTATACTCTTCTTCCTTAAGACCATGTTGAATGGCTAATTCAAGATTTACTTCTTTCATTGTAAAATAGATTGAAAAACTCCTGACCCATCTGTTCCACCTAAAAGACTCTCAATACACCTTTCAGGATGTGGCATCATTCCTAAAACATTTCCTTTTTTATTAACGATTCCGGCAATATTTAGAGCGGCACCATTTGGATTGCTCTCATCGTTTATATTTCCTTTAGAGTCTGAATATTGAAACACGATTTGATCATTTGAATTTAATTCATCTAATAATTTTTTATCTCCATAGTAGTTTCCTTCGTTATGAGCGATAGGAATTTTAATAACTTCATTAGATTTATATTTTTTGGTAAAAGCAGATTTGTTATTTTTGACTAGTAAATCTACATATCTACAAATAAATTTTAAGTTTTTATTTCTTAAAAGAACTCCTGGTAATAATTGAGTTTCTGTTAGAATTTGAAAACCATTACAAATACCAATTAAGTAACCACCATCATTTGCGTGTTTTATAACTTCTTTCATAATTTTAGATTTAGAAGCCATGCTTCCACAACGAAGATAATCACCATAAGAAAAACCCCCAGGTAGAACAACTAAATCTACTTTTGGTAGGGTACTTTCTTGATGCCAAACCATGGTAGTTTGAATTTGAAATTTTTCTAGAGCAACCTTGATATCCCGATCACAATTGGAACCAGGAAAAACAATGACACTAGCTTTCATCCTATTTTTTTAACTTTAAAGTTTTCGATAGTTAAATTTGCTAGTAATTTTTCGCAGGATTTCTCAATAGAAGCTTTTGCTTTTGATTCATCTTTTTCATCAATATCTAGAGTGAAGTATTTTCCCTGACGAACCGAATGGATTTGATCAAAGCCAATATTTTTAAGTGCATTTTCTACAGCTTTACCTTGAGGGTCTAGAACTTCATTTTTTAATGTGACAAAAACTTCGAATTTCAATTTATTACTTTTTTAATTTAATTGTTTTGGAAATACCTGTCTTGATTTCTTTAATATTAGTACCTTCTGGCATGATCCCTAATCGTTTAGCAACTTCTTGATAAGCTTCTACTAAACCACCTAGATCTCTTCTAAAACGATCTTTATCAAGTTTCTTTTCATCTTTTACATCCCATAATCTGCAAGTATCAGGACTAATTTCATCTGCCAAAATAACTCTACTATCTTCATTGTTCCATACTCGTCCAAATTCTAATTTAAAATCTACTAATTTAATTCCAACACCTCTAAATAAACCAATTAGAAAATCATTTACCCTAAATGCAGTATCACTTGCTTGCGCAATTTCTATTGCACTAGCCCAACTATTAATTTCGATATGATCTTCTGTAACTAATGGATCTCCTAGAGCATCATTTTTATAATAGTATTCAACAATCGGTCTTTTTAAAACTGTACCTTCACTAATACCTAAACGGTTAGAAAAAGACCCAGCTGCAATATTTCTTACAACAAACTCAATTGGAATAATTTCACAAGTTTTAATTAATTGCTCTCTCATATTTAATCGTTTGATCAAATGAGTTTCGATGCCAATCTCATTTAGTTGAGTAAAGATAAACTCTGAAATTCTATTATTTAAAACACCTTTTCCTTCGATGACTGCTCTTTTTTTATTGTTAAAAGCAGTAGCATCATCTTTAAAATATTGAACAAGAGTATTTCTTTCTGGACCCTCGTATAATATTTTTGCTTTACCTTCGTAAATTAATTTTCTTCTCATTTCTTTAAGACTCGACTGATAATATGATTAACATTTTTCATATAGGTTTTCACATTAAATAAATCATTTAATTCTTTAGTTGTTAAATGCTTTTGGATAACTTTATCTTGTTTTAAATTATTATAAAAATCTTCATTTTTATTCCAAGTTTTCATAGCATTACTTTGAACAGTTTTGTAGGCAGCTTCACGACTTACTCCTTTTTGAGTAAGTTTTAACATGACAGCTTGTGAAAAAATTAATCCTTTGAATTTATTTAAATTTTTCTCCATATTCTTTGGATAGACAATTAAATTCTTAACAACACTAAGTAATCTTTGTAATAAAAAGTCCAATGTAACCGTTGCATCTGGTCCAATATTTCTTTCAACGCTTGAATGACTAATATCTCTCTCATGCCACAAGACTACATTCTCCATAGCAGGCGCTGCATAACTTCTTACTAATCTTGCAAGTCCAGTTATGTTTTCTGATAACACCGGGTTTCTTTTGTGTGGCATAGCAGAAGATCCTTTTTGACCAGAAGAAAAAAATTCTTCTACCTCTAAAACCTCTGTTCTTTGAAGGTGTCTAATTTCAGTTGCCATTCTTTCTGCAGAACTAGCAATCACTGCTAGTACATTAAAATAATGTGCATGGCGATCTCTAGGAATTACTTGTGTAGAAATAGGTTCTGCTTTTAATCCTAATTTAGTAGCAACATATTTTTCAATATTAGGGGATAGGTGGGCAAAATTTCCAACCGCACCTGATATTTGACAAGTAGAAATTTCATCAATCGCTTGAACTAATCTTTTTTTATTTCTTTTAAACTCTTCATAAAAGGTTGCTAATTTTAGTCCGAAAGTGATTGGCTCAGCATGAATTCCATGACTCCTGCCAATTGTTATGGTGTGTTTGTATTTTAAAACTTTTGCTTTAATAGTTTTTAACAACTGATCTAAGTCATTTATTAATATCCTTCCTGATTGTTTTAATTGAATATTAAAACAAGTATCCAGCACATCAGAAGATGTCATGCCTTGATGAAGATATTTTGCTTCAGGCCCTACAGTTTCGGCAATTGAGGTTAAAAATGCTATAACATCATGTTTTGTTTTTTTTTCTATTTCATCAATTCTATTAATATTAATTTTTGCTTTTTTTCTAACTTTACTAGCAATACCTTTTGGAATGACTTTGTATTTTTCCATAGCTTGAGCAGCATGAATTTCTATATCTAGCCAAATTTTAAATTTATTCAGTGGCTCCCAAATTTGAGCCATTTCTTTTCTTGTATAACGAGGAATCATTTACTTAATTATTATTATGAAAGTGTGAAAATTTCATAACCATTATTTGTTATACCCACAGTGTGTTCAAATTGTGCGGAAAGAGATTTGTCTTTTGTAACGGCTGTCCAACCATCTGCTAATACTTTGGTTTCATGTTTTCCAGCATTAATCATTGGTTCAATGGTGAAAACCATACCTTCATCAATTGTGGGACCAAAACCTGCATTGCCATAATGAAGAATATTTGGCTCTTCGTGAAATTTTCTTCCAATTCCATGACCACAAAAATCTCTCACAACAGAAAAACCTTCTTTTTCTACAAAGCTTTGTATCTCATGGCCAATATCACCCAAATGAATTCCTGGCTTTAAAATTTTAATAGACCTATCCAATGCTTCTTTTGTAACATCCACTAATTTTTTTGCTTTTATAGAAACGTTTCCTACACAAAAAGTTCTAGATGTATCTCCATGAAATTCATCAATATAGCTAGTGACGTCAATGTTAACAATGTCACCGTCTTGTAAAACTTTGTCCGAAGGAATTCCGTGACAAACTACATGATTTACTGAGGTGCAAACTGATTTAGGATAACCTCTATAAAATAGTGGTGCCGAGAAAGCATTATGTTTAGTCAAAAATTCAGTGGACAAACGATCAATTTCTTCAGTTGTAATACCTGGTTTTATTTTGTCGGTTAAAAAATCTAAACACCAAGATGCTATTTTTCCTGCATGTCTTAATTTTTTAAAATCTTCACTTGTATATCTTTGAAAAGAGTTCATTAAAAAATTATTTTTATTTTATTATCTAAAAAAATTTCCTTAGTATTTACTTTACACGAGTATGCTAAAAAATTAACTCCATTTTTTTTAGCTTTAATAAATTCTTTATGATAATCTTGGTCAATATCCTCAGCTATTTTAAATTTATTACAATCCTCTCTTTGAACTAGAAAAATAAGATAGCTTTTATAACCGTTCTTGGTAGCTTTTTGTAATTCCTCAAGATGTTTTAAACCTCTAGAAGTTATGGCGTCAGGAAATTCCGCAATTTTTTTTTTTCTACATAATGTTACATTTTTAACCTCAATAAACACCCTATTATCAATGCAAAAATCAAATCTAGTGTGATCACCGAATTTTACTTCTCTTTTTACTTCTTTGTAATTTTTAAGTTCTTTTACCTTTTTGTTTATAATAGCTTCTTCAATAATCTTATTTGCTAAAATGGTATTTATTCCTACATTACTTTTTCCATCATTTAAAATTTCTAATGTAAATTTTAATTTTCTATCAGGATTTTTACTTTCAGATATCCAGGCATTCGAATTCTTATTTAACAAACCTAACATAGATCCAGAATTTGGGCAGTGAACAGTTAATTTTTTATTTTGATGAAGAACATCAACAAAGAATCTTTTATATCTTTTTAAAAACTTAACGTGTAATAAATCATTTATAAATTTCATATGAATTTTGAAAAGAAATATACCGCAGCCATCGTTATCATTGGAAATGAAATTTTATCTGGAAGAACCGTGGATAAAAATACTTCCTTTCTTGCAACCTGGTTAAATGAAAAAGGAATAAGCGTAGAGGAAGTAAGAGCTATTCCTGATAAAGAACAGGTAATTATTGATACCGTAAATGAGATGAGAAAAAAATATGGGTATGTATTTACAAGTGGAGGAATTGGGCCTACTCATGATGATATTACTTCTGAATCTATTTCAAAAGTTTTTGGGCAAAAATATCAATATAATCAAGAGGCTTATAAAATATTAGAAAGTTATTACAAAAATCAAGATTTTAATGAAAGCAGAAAAAAAATGGCAAAGATGCCAGAACACGCTAAATTAATTCCAAACCCTAAAACTTTTGCAGCTGGTTTTTATGTAGAAAATGTTTTTGTATTGCCTGGTGTACCAAGCATTCTCCAAGCCATGGTTTCATATCTTGATAGTATTATTGCATCAGGAAAAAAAATATTATCTCTTTCTTGCGATACAGGTCTTAGAGAAAGTGCAATTGCAGATGATTTGTCCAAAATACAAGATGAATATCCCGAAGTAGACATTGGTAGTTACCCCTATTTTAAAGAAAAACCAGGTACTGTTTTAGTGATGAGATCTACAGATGAAATTAAGATTACCGAATGTAATAAAGTAATTAATTTATTAGTTTCTAAATTAAAAAAAGAACAAAATTAATTTTTTTTTAATATTTTTCTAGCAACTGTTTCAGCAATTAGCATTACGGGAGCGTTAGTATTTCCCGAAGTAATATTTGGCATTACAGATGCATCTATAACCCTTAACTTGGAAATACCCCTAACTCTACACTCTGAGTCCAGTACGGTTTTTGGATCTTCCGAGTTGCCACTAATATCAACTTTTCCCATAACGCAAGTTCCAACAGGATGAAATATTGTTGTACCAAGATCTCTTGCAGCATTTTTTAACTCATCATCTGTTGTGATTTTGATACCAGGTAACATTTCTTCTGGCATAAAAGGTTTTAAGGCTTTGCTATTCATAATTTCTCTAGTTTTTCTTAAACCCAAAACTGCAACATCTAAATCTTCTTTAGTAGATAAATAGTTACAATTTATTTTTGGGTAAACTAAAGGATCAGAGCTTATAGCTCTAATCCAACCTCTGGAAGTTGGTCTTAAATTACAAACACTAGGTGTAATCGCATTAAATGGATGAAGCGGGTCACCAAATTTTGGTAGAGATAGAGGTTGCACATGCCATTCGAGATTAGGACTTTTTTGATTAGAGTCACTTTTTGTAAATGCACCTAAAGTTGATGGTGGCATTGTAAGAGGACCTGTTCTAAAAAGAGCATACTCAATACCCATCCATAACCTTGAAAATATATTTTTATATAAAGTGTTTACCGTTTTACAGTTTGATACTTTATAAACTGTTCTAATCTGTAGGTGATCATGTAGGTTTTCTCCAACTCCTGAAAGTTCGTGAATTGGCTTGATGCCAATTTTATTTAATAAAGAATAATCTCCAATTCCAGAAACTTGTAAGAGATGGGGCGTGCTAACTGCGCCAGCAGATAATATAACTTGATTATTTGCTGTAACTATAAATTTTTTATTTTTATTTAAAATTTCAAGGCCATAACTTTCTAATTTTGAATTAGCCCATGCCCGTTCTATATTTGTTGGATTTTTTTTAGTTTCATCTGATATTTCTTTGACAAGAACTTTTAGAACTTGTGTATTTGTCATGATGGTTAAATTTTTTCTGTTTTGAATAGGTTTTAAAAAAGAGTCAGCCATTGACCATCTTAAACCTTTTTTTTGGTTCATATGAAAGTAAGCACAACCTTCATTATTTCCTCTATTAAATTCTTCAACTGATGGAATGCCTTGTTCTGCGGCTGCTTTTCTCCAAGAGTCTAATATGGGCCATTGAACCCTTGGTTTTTCTACTCTCATTTCTCCCTTATTTCCGTGCCATTGATTTTCACCAGCAAAATAATTTTCAATTGATTTAAAAGTTTCTAAAGTATTTTTCCAATTCCATATAGAGTCACCAGTTTTATCGCTCCATATTTGATAATCACTTTCTTGACCTCTCATATAAATCATTGCGTTTATTGAGGAACTTCCACCTATTACTTTACCTCTAGCATAGTGAATTGATCTTCCATTTAAACCTGGGTCATTTTCAGTTTTAAAACACCAGTCTGTTCTTGGATTCGCTATAGTAAAAAGATAACCAACAGGGATTTTGATCCAAATCCAATCGTCTTTTCCTCCAGCTTCTATTAAAAGAACTTTATGATTAGGGTTTGCAGATAGTCTATTTGCTAGAAGGCATCCAGCACTACCTGCACCAACTATAATTGTATCGTAGTTTAAGTTTTTTGAATCAATCATTTAAATTTATGAAAGAATTATTTTTTTAATATTAATCTATATATCATTCAAAAGATCCACAAAACCTTACATAAGAAAAAATATTGATCTCTATTGATATAAAAAAAGCATTAATATACAACGATTGTTTAATGGGCCCTCGTGGTGGAATTGGTAGACACAAAGGACTTAAAATCCTTGCCCGTAAGGGAGTGCCGGTTCGAGTCCGGCCGAGGGCACCACTAGTATGATATCGAAATAAAATGCAAAAAAATTCTTTAATATTAGGTTTTGGGATAGCTAGTACAGCTTATTTATCACTTTTAGACTTTAACGGTCTAAAAGCTACAGTGGTAGGAAGCCCTTTGGATACTAAAAGAATAAATTTACTAAAAAAAAATAGAAAAGATAAAAAAAACAATTTAGTTTTTTCAAAAAAAATTAGATTTATCTCTTTTGATGAAATTAATGAAATAAATAAAAAAAAATTTGATTTTGTAATAATTGGCACAAACTCAAAAGGTATTAATTGGGCCGTAAAAATAATTAACGATCTAAAAGTTAAATGTCCAATACTTTTAATTACCAAGGGTCTCATCCTTTTTAAAAAAAAAATAATTACTCTTAGTCAATTTATTTCCAAAAAAACAAAAAACAAAAAAATCGTAATGTCAGCTGGACCTTGTCTTGCGCATGAATTAATTAAAAAAGTTCATACTAGAACAATTTTTTCTTCATCAAACATTAAAAATGCTGAGTTTCTAAAAAAAATTTTAGAAAACCAATATTACCATCCAGATTTAACCAGTGATATTATTGGAGCAGAAATTTGCGCCGCAATCAAAAACTTATTTTCAATAGTAATTGGATCTTCAGAAGGTCAAAGTGGAAAGTTAGTTAAATCCAACGTTACAAAATTTTTTAATCCAGCATCAGCATTATTTGAGCAATCTGTAAAAGAAATGATTGTTATAGTTAAAAAACTTGGAGGAAATAAAGAAACAGTTTCTAATTTAGCTGGAGTTGGAGATTTGTATGTTAGTGTTTTAGGCGGAAGAAATAGTAAACTTGGCTATTTTTTGGGTAAAGGAATGACTTATAAAAATATTATTTCAAAAAAAATGAGGGGCATAACTATTGAAGGCGCGGAATTAGCAAAGGAGCTAGGTAATGAAATTATATCTTTAGTTAATAAAAAAAAACTTCCACTTACTAGTTCTTTGGTTGATGCAATAAATAACAATAAAAAACTTAAGATTCATTGGAAAAAATTTGCTTTTTGACCAATTAAATTAGCTAAATTGTGGAAAAATAATCATAATATCTTTGAATTACTTTATATATAAGTCCTATGTATGATTTTTGACTTTTTAAGAGACTACGCAACAATCCTTATATTTTTAGTTATATCTACTGTATTAGGTTTTGGTTTTATTATTGTTAATTTTTTATTTTCTCCAAAAAACCCTGATCCAGAAAAACTATCTGCTTATGAATGTGGCTTTGAAGCTTTTGATGATGCCAGAATGAAATTTGATGTAAGATTTTATTTAGTAGCAATTCTTTTTATAATATTTGATCTTGAAGTGGCCTTTCTTTTTCCATGGGCAATATCTTTGGGTAATATTGGACTATTTGGTTTTTGTTCAATGATGTTTTTTTTAATTATTCTAACCGTAGGTTTTATATACGAGTGGAAGAAAGGTGCTTTAGACTGGGAATAAAATGAAAACGTCTATTAAATCAAACGAAGTTCCTACCGAGTTTAAAGAAATTGCAGAAGATTTTTCAAAAAAAGGATTTATCACAGTAGCGAGTGATACTTTGATTAACTGGGCGCGTACCGGCTCGTTGCATTGGATGACATTTGGACTTGCTTGCTGCGCTGTTGAAATGATGCAAGCTTCAATGCCTAGATACGATCTAGAAAGATTTGGTGCTGCACCTCGAGCTTCTCCTAGACAATCTGACGTTATGATTGTTGCAGGAACTTTAACAAATAAAATGGCTCCAGCTTTAAGAAAGGTTTATGATCAAATGCCAGAACCTCGCTATGTTATCTCAATGGGGAGCTGTGCAAATGGAGGTGGATATTATCACTATTCTTATTCTGTTGTTAGAGGCTGTGACCGTATAGTTCCTGTAGATATTTATGTGCCTGGCTGCCCACCAAGTGCTGAAGCGCTTTTATATGGAATATTGCAACTTCAAAAAAAAATTAGAAGAGAAGGTTCCTTAAATAGATAGTTTTATGATTGAAGGGTTAAAAAAAATAAAAGTTTTAATTGACGGAAACCCAAATTTAAAATTTATTAATTCCAAACTTGAAAATGATAATTTAATATGTTTATCAAATGTTTCTGATTTAATAGAAAATATTTCTCAGTTAAAAAAGCATAAAGATTTTAAATTTAGACAGCTCTGCGAAATTTTAGCAGTAGATTTTCCCAATAAAGAAAAAAGATTTGAAGTAATTTATCTTTTATTAAGTCATGAAAAAAATTTAAGGATTAATGTAAAGGTTCTTATTCAAGAAAATGAAAAAATCCCAAGTCTTACGTCAGTTTATCCTTCTGCTAATTGGTTAGAACGAGAAGTGTTCGACATGTTTGGTGTTACTTTTGAAAATCATCCTGATCTTAGAAGAATATTAACAGACTATAATTTTGAAGGGTATCCGCTTAGAAAAGATTTTCCATTAACTGGATATAAAGAAGTAAGGTATGATTCTGAATCCAGAAAGGTTATTTACGAACCTGTTAGGCTACAGCAAGCATATCGTGATTTTGATTTTAAAAGTCCATGGCAAGGACCTGATTACATTAAAGAGGAACTTAATAAAATTAAGAAATAATGAAAAAAGAATTTAAAACAATCAATCTAAACTTTGGACCACAGCATCCAGCTGCGCATGGGGTATTAAGATTAATATTAGAGCTAGATGGAGAAGTCGTAGAGAGAGCTGACCCACATATTGGGTTATTGCATAGAGGAACAGAAAAACTGATTGAAAATAAAACCTTCACACAAGCGGTACCTTACTTTGATAGGCTTGATTATGTTGCCCCAATGAATCAAGAACATGCTTTCGCTTTGGCAGTAGAAAAACTAATGAAAATAGATGTACCAATTAGAGCTAAATATATAAGAGTAATTTTTTGTGAAATTGGAAGATTGCTCAGTCATATATTAAATATTACTACTCAAGCTTTAGATGTTGGCGCTTTAACACCTTCTTTGTGGGGTTTTGAAGAAAGAGAAAAATTAATGATATTTTATGAAAGAGTTTCAGGATCTAGGCTACATGCTAATTATTTTAGACCAGGAGGAGTTCACATCGATATGCCTTCAGGTTTGGATAAGGATATTTACGATTTTTGTGAAAATTTCCCAAAAATTATTGATGATTTAGAAAGCTTACTTACGGATAACAGAATCTTCAAACAAAGAAACGTTGATATTGGAGTTGTCTCAGTTCAAGAAGCATTAGACCATGGTTTTTCTGGCGTGATGCTTAGAGGTTCTGGCATTCCATGGGATCTTAGAAAATCACAACCCTATGATGGATACGATCTTTTCGATTTTAAAATTCCAGTTGGAAAAAATGGTGACTGTTATGACAGATATCTTTGTAGAATAGAAGAAATGAGAGAAAGTATAAAAATTATTAAACAAGCTATTAATAATTTACCAGCGGGTCCAATTATGACTTTAGACTCCAGAGTTTCACCACCAAAGAGATCTGAAATGAAAAAAAGTATGGAAGCTCTTATTAATCATTTTAAATTATATACGGAGGGTTACCATGTTCCAAAAGGGGAAGTTTATTCTGCAGTAGAGGCACCCAAAGGAGAGTTTGGTGTTTATTTAGTTTCTGATGGTTCTAATAAACCCTATCGATGCAAAATCAAAGCCCCTGGTTTTGTGCATCTTCAGGCAATGGATTACATGATTAAAGGCCATATGTTAGCAGATGTTCCAGCAGTTTTAGGATCAATGGATATAGTATTTGGAGAAGTAGATAGATGAGCGGAAAACATATTGCTAAAAACCAACCAGTCTCTTTTTCATTTTCTGACGAAAACAAAAAAAAAATTGAATCAATTTTAAAAAAATATCCATCTAACAAAAAGAAAAGTGCTGTAATGCCTTTATTATATTTAGCTCAAAGACAAAATGAAAATTGGATACCCTTAGCAGCCATTCAAAAGATAGCTGATCTTTTAGAAATTACTTACATAAAAGTTTTTGAAGTTGCCACTTTTTATACCATGTACAACCTTGCACCAGTAGGAAAATACTTCATTCAAGTATGCACTACTACACCTTGTATGATTAGAGGTTCTGGAAAAATTGTTGAAATGTGTAAAAAACATATTTCATCTGAGCCTGGTCATTTAAGCAATGATAAAAAAAGTTCTTGGATTGAGGTTGAATGTTTGGGTGCTTGTGTAAATGCACCTATGATTCAAATTAATGATGATTATTACGAAGATTTAGATGAAAAAAAAACTGAGCAAATTTTTTTAGAACTTAAAAATGATAAATTACCAAAAATTGGTTCTCAAAAAGGAAGAAAAGGATCAGAACCAATTTCTAATAGAACAACTTTAATAGAAAAAAATGCTTAAAGATCAAGACAGAATATTCAAAAATTTATATGGAGATCAGAGTTTTGACCTTTCTTCTGCAATCGTTAGAGGTGATTGGAAAGACACAAAGCAAATCGTAGAAAAAGGAAAAGATTGGATCATAGATGAAATAAAAAAATCTGAATTAAGAGGAAGAGGTGGGGCCGGTTTTCCAACAGGATTGAAATGGTCTTTTGCTCCAAAAGAACCAAAAAAAGAAAGACCTCATTATTTAGTTATTAATGCCGATGAGTCTGAACCAGGCACATGTAAAGATAGAGATATATTAAGATACGAACCACAAAAATTGATAGAAGGTTCTTTAATTGCATCCTACGCGGTAGGCGCCCATGCTTGTTACGTATATATTAGAGGCGAGTATGTGAACGAAGGAAAAATTCTACAAAAAGCTATTGATCAAGCATATGAAAAAGGTTTTATAGGTAGAAATGCATCTGGTACTGGATGGGATTTTGATATGTATGTTCACTTTGGTGCCGGTGCATATATTTGTGGTGAAGAAACTGCACTTTTAGAAAGCCTTGAGGGTAATAAAGGTCAGCCAAGATTAAAACCCCCATTCCCAGCTTTAGTTGGTTTATATGGATGTCCAACAATAGTAAACAATGTTGAAACAATCGCTGTTGTGCCAACTATTTTAAAAAGAGGATCAAGCTGGTTTGCTTCATTTGGAAGACCTAAGAATCGTGGAACTAAAATTTTTTGTATTTCTGGCAACGTAAACAATCCTTGTAATGTTGAAGAGGAAATGAGCATTCCTTTAAAGGAATTGATCGAAAAACATGCTGGAGGTGTAATTGGGGGTTGGGATAATTTACAAGCAGTAATTCCAGGAGGTTCGTCGATGCCCATGTTGCCTAAAAAAATATGCGATCATATTTTAATGGATTTTGATTCGTTAGTTGAGGCTAAGAGTGGTTTAGGAACTGCTGGTATTGTAGTAATTGATAAATCGCAAGATATTGTATCATGTGTAGCTAGAATTTCTCGATTTTATAAACATGAAAGTTGCGGACAATGTACCCCATGTAGAGAAGGGTCAGGTTGGCTATGGAGAATGATGGAACGAATTAATCAAGGGGAAGCTGAATTACATGAAATTGATATGCTACTTGATGTTACAAAACAAATCGAAGGCCACACCATATGTGCTTTTGGTGAAGCAACCGCTTGGCCAGTACAAGGTTTGTTAAGGCATTTTAGATCTGAATTAGAAAATAAATGCACAAACTTAAAATTTAGGAAAATTGCTTAATGATTAAAGTTAAAGTTGATGGAATTGAAGTTGAAGTAGCTCCTGGTTCTACTGTATTACAGGCCTGCGAAACAGCTGGAAAAGAAATTCCAAGGTTTTGTTATCACGAAAGACTTTCTATAGCTGGTAACTGCCGTATGTGTTTAGTAGAAATGGAAAAATCTCCTAAACCAGTAGCTTCTTGTGCGATGCCCGTTAGCGATGGGCAAGTAATTTATACAAATACTCCAATGGTTAAAAAAGCAAGAGAGGGAATAATGGAGTTTTTATTAATTAATCATCCTCTAGATTGTCCAATTTGTGACCAGGGTGGAGAATGCGATTTGCAAGACCAAGCTTATAAATATGGAACTGGAAACTCTAGATATGAGCTAAACAAAAGATCTGTAAAAGAAAAATACATGGGTCCATTAATTAAAACTCAAATGAATAGGTGTATTCATTGCACAAGATGCGTTCGTTTTGCTGAAGAGATTGGTGGTGTTGCTGATATTGGGGCGATTAATAGAGGTGAAAATATGGAGATTACAACTTATCTTGAAAAGACAGTAGACTCAGAAATGTCAGCCAATGTAATTGACTTATGTCCAGTTGGTGCACTTACTTCAAAACCTTATGCATTTGAAGCTAGACCATGGGAGCTTAAAAAAACAGAAACCATAGATGTGATGGATGCTGTTGGTTCTAATATTAGAATAGATTCTAAAGGATGGGAGATAAAAAGAATCTTACCTAGATTGAATGACGAAATAAATGAGGAGTGGATTTCTGACAAAACTAGATATGCATTTGATGGTTTATTTCATAACAGAATTGATACACCATACATAAAAATAAATGGGAAACTAAAATCAACGTCTTGGAATGAAGCTTACGAATTTATACTTAAAAATGTTGGAGCCAAAAAAAATATCTCAGGTCTAGTAGGTCAGCTTACAGATTCAGAGACAGTTTTTGGATTTAAAAAAATGTTTGAAAATATTTTTAATTCCAAACGAATTGATTTTAGACAAAAAGATTTAACTTTTGATTTATCTGATAGATATAACTATCTTTTTAACAGCCGACTCTCCTCCTTGGATAATGCTGATGTTATATTGCTTATAGGTACAAATCCAAGATTAGAAGCCAGTATTGTTAATGCTAGGATTAGAAAAGCCGTAAAACTAGGTGCCAAAGTCTTTTCTATTGGAAACCCAGGAGACCTAACCTACAAGATAGATTTTATAGGTGATAATCTTGGATTATTAGATGATATTATAAATAATAAAATACAGATTTCTTCTGAATTACAAAAAGCAAAAAATCCTATTTTTATAATAGGAGAAAGTGCACTTACTAAAAACAACTCTGATTATGTAGTTAATTCATGTAAAAAAATTCTAAAAAAAATCGATAAATTATCAGGATTAAATATTCTTCATCAATCCGCAGCTACGGTTGGTTGTTTGCTTCTAGGAGTTTATACAGATGAATACGATCGAATATTTGAGTCCGATGTTATTTATCTTTTAGGGGCAGATGAGGTTAAAATTAGTAAAAAAAATAACCAATTTATTATTTATCAAGGTAGTCACGGAGGGGAAAATAGTAATATTGCTGATGTAATCTTACCAAGCGCAGCGTTTACAGAGAAAGATGGAACTTATGTAAATATGGAAGGAAGAATTCAAAAATCTTATAAATCCAGCTTTCCATTAGATGGTGCCAAGGAGGACTGGAAGATTTTTAGTGAGCTAACCAATCTTTTTGGAAAGCAAATTGATTACAATAATTTTAATGAGCTTCAAAATTTACTGATTAAAGAATATCCAGTTTTTAAAGATTTAGATCAAATACCTCAAAAAGATTTTAAAAATTTGATCATAAAAGATTTAGCTAAAATAGATCGCAAAATTAAAATTGATGAAATAGATTATTATAAAACCAACATTGTTGCTAGATCGTCACCTACTATGTCAGAGTGTAAATCTGCAAAATTTAAATTAAACAAAACTGGAACTGATAATCTATGATTGAAAATTATTTGTATATTATTTTGTTCGATGTTTTAAAAATTGTAGCTTTATTGTTACCAGTTTTAATAGCAGTTGCGTTAATTGTATGGGTAGACCGAAGAGTTTGGGGTTTAGTACAGTTAAGAAAGGGTCCTAATGTGGTAGGTCCTTTCGGATTGTTACAAACCGCAGCTGATGCTTTAAAATATATTTTTAAAGAAGTTATTATTCCAGCAGGTGCTAATAAAATTATATTTATTCTTGCTCCTGTTGTAACTATGGCGCTTGCTTTGCTAGCATGGGCAGTAATACCGTTTGGTGAAAAAATTTATGTCACAAATATTAATGTAGGAATATTATATCTTTTTGCAGTATCATCTTTAGGAGTTTATGGAATTATCATGGCTGGTTGGGCATCTAATTCTAAATATCCTTTTTTAGGTGCGCTTCGGTCTGCTGCTCAAATGGTATCTTACGAAGTTTCAATAGGTTTTATTATTATAAATGTTCTTCTATGTGCAGGTTCTCTAAATTTAGTTGATATTGTTATGGCACAAAAAAAAATTTGGTTCGCAATTCCTTTGCTTCCAATGTTTATAATTTTTTTTATTTCTGCATTAGCAGAAACCAATAGACCTCCTTTTGATTTACCAGAAGCTGAAGCAGAATTAGTTGCTGGATATCAAACCGAATATTCAGGCATGATGTATGCTTTATTCTGGTTGGGAGAATATGCGAATATTTTATTAATGTGTGGAATGGGTTCAATTTTATTTTTAGGTGGTTGGTTACCTCCTTTAGATATATATCCATTAAACGCAATACCCTCTCCGTTGTGGTTAATTTTTAAAATTTTATTTTTATTTTTTATGTTTGCACTTGTGAAAGCAATTGTTCCAAGATACCGATACGATCAATTAATGAGATTAGGATGGAAAGTATTTTTACCTGTATCATTAATTTGGTTGGTTATAACTGCTTCTTTTTTATTTTATTTTAACCTCTTACCTAAAAATTGAAATGAGAATTAGTAGAATTATTAAAACTATATTTTTGATTGAATTCATCAAAGGACTTTTATTGTCTGTAAAATATATTTTTAAACCTAAAGCTACAATTAACTATCCATTTGAAAAAGGTGAAATAAGCCCAAGATTTAGAGGAGAGCATGCGCTTCGAAGGTATCCGAATGGAGAAGAAAGATGTATTGCATGCAAACTTTGCGAAGCAATTTGTCCAGCACAAGCTATCACTATTGAGTCGGAGCCAAAGAATGACGGATCCAGAAGAACAACAAGATATGATATTGATATGGTAAAATGTATCTATTGTGGCCTTTGCCAAGAAGCTTGTCCTGTAGATGCTATTGTACAAGGTCCTAACTTTGAATTTTCAACAGAAAATCGAGAAGAACTTTATTACACAAAAGAAAAGTTGCTAGACAATGGTGATCGTTGGGAAAAAGAAATTTTTAACAACATTAAATTAGATAAAGAATATAGATAAAATATGTTGGCACACGCATTAGTTTTTTATTTTTTTGGTTTTATAGCTGTACTTTCGTCAGTTATGGTTATCTCAAGTAAAAATACTGTTCATGCAGTTTTTTTTTTAATCTTAAATTTTGTAAGCATTTCATGTTTATTTATTATGATAGGAGCTGAATTTATAGGAATGATCACCCTTATTGTTTATGTAGGGGCAGTTGCCGTTTTATTTTTGTTTGTCGTGATGATGTTAAATATTAATTTTAAGGATTTACGATCCAGTTTTTTAAATTACTTGCCATTTGGAGCTTTGTTTGGCGCAATTTTTTTTGGAATACTTGTTACAATGTTGTCTACTTGGAAATATAAAAGCGATTTTATTAAAACGATTGATATTAAAATTATTCCAAACGTAACTAACACTAAAGCTATAGGTAATGTAATGTACACAGATTACGTTCATTATTTTCAGATTTCAGGTTTAATTTTATTAGTTGCCATGATTGGTGCGATACTTCTTACATTTAGAAGAAAAGAAAACTTGAAAAGACAAGATATTACTAAACAAGTATCAAGAGAAAGAGCTGATTCAGTCCAGTTAATAGAAGTTGAAAGTTTTAAAGGAGTAAATTTGAATGATTGAAATTTCTCTAGGTCATTACCTGTTCTTAGCTGCTATAATTTTTACATTAGGTGTGGTTGGTATTTTTCTTAATCGAAAAAATATTATTGTTTTATTGATGTCTGTGGAGCTTATTTTGATATCAGTAAATTTAAATTTAGTTTCTTTTTCTATTTATTTACAAAATTTATCAGGACAAATTTTTACTATGTTCATTTTAACTGTTGCGGCAGCGGAAGCTGCAATAGGTTTAGCTATTATTGTTGTTTTTTTTAGAAACAAAGGAACAATTCATGTAGATGATATAAACTCATTAAAAGGTTAATATGGAATATTTTATAGTTTTTTTACCGTTGTTAGGATTTATTATAGTTGGGTCTCTAGGCAGAGTTTTAGGTGATAAAATTTCTCAATTAATTACATCTGGCCTGGTAATTATATCATCTGTTTTATCATTTTATTTATTTTTTAAATTTATCAATGGCTCAGAAATCTTAAATTATAAAGTTTTTAACTGGATTTCTTCTGGAAACTTAAAATTAAACTGGTCAATATATATAGACTCTCTAACCTCTGTAATGTTGGTGGTGGTTACATCAGTTTCTGCTTTGGTACATGTTTATTCTATAGGTTACATGAGTCATGATCCAGACAAACCAAGATTTATGGCTTATTTATCTTTGTTTACGTTTGCAATGTTGATGTTGGTTACAGCAGATAATTTTTTACAATTATTTTTTGGATGGGAAGGGGTTGGATTAGCATCTTACCTTTTAATAGGTTTTTGGTTTAAAAAACCATCAGCTAATGCAGCTGCAGTAAAAGCTTTTATTGTAAATCGTGTAGGCGATTTTGGTTTAGCAATCGGAATTTTTTTAATTTTTAAATATGCTGGTACCTTAAATTATAATGAAGCTTTTTCATCTGCAAAAAATTTAGCAGAAGTTAAAATTACCTTATTTGGTTTTAGCGAACCTATTATTACATTTATTTGTATTTTTCTTTTTATTGGGGCCATGGGTAAGTCTGCTCAACTATTTTTACATACTTGGTTACCAGATGCCATGGAAGGCCCAACCCCAGTTTCTGCTTTGATTCATGCTGCAACTATGGTTACAGCTGGAGTATTTTTAGTTGCAAGATGCTCTCCTTTGTTTGAATATTCAGTTCTATCTCAAAATTTAATTGTAATCATAGGTGCTTCCACCGCACTTTTTGCAGCTACTATTGGGCTTGTTCAAAATGATATTAAAAGAATTATTGCATACTCTACTTGTAGTCAGCTTGGCTATATGTTTTTTGCAGCGGGCGTTGGAGCTTATCATATAGCTATTTTTCATTTATTTACGCACGCTTTTTTTAAAGCATTACTATTTTTAGGTGCGGGCTCCGTCATTCACGCATTTCATGAAGAGCAAGATATTAGATATATGGGCGGTGCTTGGAAAAAAATACCTTATACGTATGCATTAATGATTATCGGGACATTAGCTCTAACTGGTTTCCCATTTTTGTCAGGTTTTTATTCAAAAGATGCAATTATAGAAGCGGCATATTTTTCAAAAAATAACTTTGGTACTTATGCTACCACAATAGGTATAGTGACAGCTTTTTTAACTTCGATTTACTCATGGAGATTAATTTTTAAAACTTTCCACGGAAGTTTTAACAACAAGAAAATCAGTATAGAAAAACTGCATGAATCTCCGCTAATAATGTTAGCGCCGCTAATTATATTATCCCTTGGCGCTATTTTTGCAGGATACGTATTTAAAGACTTGTTAATTGGTGAAGATTTTTCAAGTTTCTGGAAAAAATCAATTTTTTTTAAAGAAACTTTTTCTTTAGCGCATCCGCCTATATGGTTTGTTATTTTAATACCATTTTTGGTTTTGTCTTCTATTCCCATTTCTTATTATCTCTTTATTAAAAATAGAAATTTAATTGATAGTTTGAAAAAACAAAATCAACCACTTTATAATTTTTTATTAAACAAATGGTACTTTGATGAAATTTATGATTTTTGTTTAGTTAAACCTCTTAAATTTATAGGTAATAAATTATGGAAAATAGGCGACGTAATCATTATTGATGGCTTGGGGCCAAATGGATTTGCCAAATTAACAAAATTAATTTCTACAAGAACTACATTGATACAGTCAGGTTATATTTATCATTATGCTTTTGTAATATTAGCAGGTCTCTCAATCTTTTTAACTTTTGTAATTTTATCTTAATATGACAAGCTTACCTATCTTATCAATTTTAATCTTTCTTCCATTAATAGGAGTTTTGTTTTTACTTACCGTTAAAGGCGATCAAACATATGAAAATAAAATTTGTGGAATTGTTGCTATCCTTACTAGCATTATAACATTATTTATTTCTGTATTTATTTGGAAAAAATTTAACTATTCAATAAGTAGTTTTCAATTTGTTGAAACTAAGAATTGGATAAAAAACTTTGCTCAGTATAAAGTTGGCATAGATGGCATATCACTAGCTTTTGTTCTGTTAACTACTTTCATTACCCCCATATGTATTCTTGCGACAATTAATAGCGTCAAAGTTAGACTAAAAGAGTTTTTTATTTGCCTACTTTTAATGGAAACTTTTATGCTCGGCGTATTTTGTTCTTTAGATTTATTTCTTTTCTACGTTTTTTTTGAAGCAGGCTTGATTCCAATGTATTTAATCATCGGAATTTGGGGAGGTCAAAGAAGAGTTTATTCTGCCTTTAAATTTTTTTTATACACTTTGCTCGGTTCAATTTTCATGTTGATTTCAATCATTGTAATTTTTTACGATGCAGGAACCTTAGATGTTGAAAAACTTTATAATTTAGAAATTAACAAAAGCTACCAAATATATCTATGGTTAGGTTTTTTCTCTTCTTTTGCAGTTAAAACTCCAATGTGGCCATTTCATACATGGCTACCCGATGCCCACGTAGAGGCACCAACATCTGGATCAGTTATTTTAGCAGCTATTCTGCTTAAAATGGCTGGATATGGATTTATACGTTTTTCTCTTGGCTTGTTTCCAGTTGCATCAGTATACTTTGCTCCACTAGTTTTTGTCTTAAGTATTGTAGCTATTATTTACACATCACTAGTAGCTTTGATGCAGGAGGATATGAAAAAATTAATAGCATATTCTTCTGTTGCACATATGGGTTTTGTTACTATTGGTATTTTTGTATTTAATAAACAGGGTATCGAGGGAAGTATTTTTCAAATGATTAGTCATGGTATTGTTTCTGCAGCTTTGTTTTTATGCGTTGGTGTTGTTTACGACCGACTACATACAAGAGAAATTTCTAATTATGGTGGATTGGTAAATATAATGCCAAAATACGCAATTTGTTTTATGGTATTTATATTAGGTAGCTTGGGTCTCCCTGGAACCAGCGGTTTTATTGGTGAAATTTTAGTTTTGATTGGTTCATTTAAATTCAACTATCTAGTAACTTTTTTTGCAGCTACTGGAGTTGTCTTATCTGCTTGTTATAGTTTGTGGTTATATAAAAGAGTTGTATTTGGAGAAATTAAAAATGAAAAATTAAAAACCATGGACGACCTTAATTTTAAGGAGTTACTAATTCTGCTACCTTTGTTTTTTCTTACAATTTTTTTAGGCTTTTATCCTAATATTATTTTAGACATGATTGGATCTAGTGTAGATCATGTTGTTAATAATAAATCGCTACTAAACAATCTAAAGGCATCTTTGAAATGATAGTATTAGAATATCTTTATCCTGAGCTAATTTTAATTATTGGGTTTTTAACTTGTATTTTGATAGGTGTTTTTCAAAAAAATTCTTTTGATTTAATCAGCAAGATTATAATTTTAATTTTTTTTTCTTGTTTATTAATTTTTTATATAAATCCTAAACAGGAAATAGTTGTTTTAAACAACACTTACTCAATTGATCATTTTTCAGTTTTCTTAAAATCTTTGATATTAATTTCCTCAATATTTGTCTTAATTTTTACTAAAGAATATATTCAAAGATGTCAGATAAACTTTTTTGAATATCCAATACTTTTATTGTCATCAGTAATCGGAATGTTTGTTATGATAAGTTCAAATGATCTAATTGGATTATATCTTGGAATAGAGTTGCAGTCTTTATCTTTATATGTCCTGGCCTCATCTGATAAAAATTCTATAAAATCTACTGAAGCAGGAGTAAAATATTTTATACTTGGAGCTTTATCCTCTGGCCTTTTTTTGTATGGCTGTTCTCTAATCTATGGTTTTTCTGGTCATACTAATTATTTTTTAATAAATGAAAATATTAATAATGGTAATCTAGGAGTTCTATTTGGATTTGTTTTCATACTGATAGGTCTAGCCTTTAAGATTTCTTCAGCACCTTTTCATATGTGGGCACCAGATGTTTACGAAGGTTCACCAACTTCAGTTACAGCTTTTTTTTCTTTGGCACCAAAAGTTGCTGGACTTGGAGCATTGATAAAAATTTTGTTTATTGCTTTTGGAAATATTATTAATGAATGGAAATTAATACTTACCATAATATCTATTTTATCAATGTTTATTGGTGCACTAGCAGCTATTGGTCAAACTAATATAAAAAGACTTATGGCCTATAGCAGTATAGGACATATAGGTTATGCCCTTATTGGGCTTGTGACCGGGGTGTCTAGTGGATTGTCAGCTACTCTTATTTATATCTCTATATACGTTGTTATGAATATAGCTGTTTTTTCATGCGTATTTTTTTTTAAAAGAGGAAATGTTTATTTCGAAAATATTAGCGACTTATCAGGCTTATCTAAAAACCACCCCATATTAGCACTCTGTTTTACTTTAATATTATTTTCTTTAGCTGGGATACCCCCATTAGCTGGGTTTTTTGCGAAATTTTATATTTTTAAATCAGCTATAGAAACTAATTTATATTTATTGGCAATTTTAGGTTTAGTATCTTCTGTAATCGCAGCTTTTTACTATTTGAGGATAATTAAAATTATGTATTTCGATAATGAAGTAGATAAATTTGATGACTCATATAATTTAGGTTTAAAAATATCTTTACTATTATCTACGTTTATAATTTCTTTTTATTTTATTAAACCAGATTTTATAATTAATTTTTCAAATCTTGTTGTTAAAATATTTAATTAGTTGATGAGCATTAAGCTATTTAAATATGATACTGTTAAAAGCACAAATGATACTGCGAAATATTTAATTGAAAAGGAGCAGATTTTGAAAGGATTGATATATTCTGAAAAGCAAACCAATGGCAAAGGTAGATATGGAAATAAATGGTTATCTTTAAAAGGAAATTTATTTTTATCTATTTTTTTTCCTATAAAAAATTATTTTAATTTAAAATTAATTCAAACAAAAACATTAAATCTAATCAAAAAAAAATTATATCTGGAGGGAATAAAAAGAAAAAAAATCAAAATAAAATATCCCAACGATATCTTAGTTGATGAAAAAAAAATATCAGGAGTTTTAATCGAAACTATCAAAAATAATAAAAAACTTTATGCAATAATTGGTATAGGAATGAATCTGATTAGTTCTCCAAAAATTACTAAGTATAGCACTACTCATATTAAATTCTTTACCAAAAAAAAATATTTCATTGATGATTTTGTTCTTTTTTTTAAAAAAAAAATTAACCATTTAAGTTTATGATATTAATTGGCGACATAGGTAACACAAGTATTAAGCTAGCTTACTTCAATCCAGTTTCAAAAAAAATTATCAAAACTAAAAGTTTTTTAACTAATCATTTTTTTAAAAATAAAATTTTTAAAAATTATTTAAAACTATTTAAATATAAAAATTGTTTAATTACCAGCGTTGTTCCAAATGCGTTTATAAAGTTAAAAAAATTTTTAGAAAAAAGAAAAATAAAGGTTTATGAAATTTTAGAAAAAAAAATACTTTGTAATATTAAAATAGATGTGAAAAAACCAAATCAAATAGGCTCTGATAGAATCGCAAATTCGATTGGAGCTATCAGTCAGTATAAAAAAAACTGTATTATTATTGATTTTGGTACCGCCACAACTTTCGATGTTGTATTAAAAAATAATAGATACATAGGAGGAGTGATATCTCCCGGTATTAAACTATCTTTGAAAGCCTTATATGATTTTACGGCTAAACTTCCTGAAATAGAATTAAAAAAAACTAAAAAAGTTATTGGTAAAGATACAAATTCAGCAATGCAAAGTGGAACTTTTTTTGGTTATGTATCTCTCATAAACGGTTTAATTGAAAAAATTATATTTGAAACAAACAAAAAATTTTTGATTATTTTAACTGGAGGATACGCAAATTTATTTAAAAATTCTTTAAATTACAAATGTCTAATAAATCAAAATATTACACTTGAAGGAGTAAAAAATATTTTGGAAACAAATAAAAAAATTTTTTATGAAAAAAAATAACACTCTTTTGAATAATCAGGATAGTCAAATTTTATTTTGTCCCTTAGGAGGTTCTGGTGAAATAGGAGCCAATATGAATCTATATGGTTTCAAAAAAAATCATCTGGAAGAGTGGATAATTGTAGATATGGGCGTTTCTTTTACAGATGACTCAATACCAGGAATTGATCTTATTGTCCCGGACCCAGATTTTATTGTACAAAAGAAAAAAAAACTTAAAGCTTTAATAATCACACATGGCCACGAGGATCATATAGGAGCAATTACTTTTTTGTGGCCCCTTTTAAAATGTCCTATTTACGCAACAGCATTTACAGCATCATTAATAAACGAAAAATTTAAAGAAAAAAAAATTAATATTGATGAATTTTTAAATATAGTTCCAAATGATGGAATTGTTAAGCTAGACTCAATAAAAATAAATTTTATTTCGCTTACTCACTCTATATTAGAGCCAAACGCTCTACTAATCGAGTTTAATGATAAAAAAATATTTCACACTGGAGATTGGAAATGTGATCTAAATCCAGTTATCGGAAAAAAAATAGATGAGGAAAAATTAAAAAAAATTGGAAAACAAAATATTTTGGCAATGATTTGCGACTCAACTAATATTTTTTCCGAAGGAAGATCTGGTTCAGAAAAAGATGTAAAAAATAGTTTATTAAATATATTTGAGTTGCAAAAAAATAGAATAATCATCTCGATTTTTGCTTCTAACGCAGCAAGAATGCAAACAATTATTCAGTGTGCTGAAAAAGTAAACAGGCAAGTTTCTCTGGTTGGTCGATCAATGAATAGAATTTATAATATTGCAAAAAAGTGCGGATATTTGCAAAATTTAAAACCCGTTATCGATCCAAGAGACTCTAAAAAAATACCAAAAAATAAAATTGTATACTTATGTACTGGAAGCCAGGGAGAACCCATGGGAGCTATGTCACGGATTGCAAATGAAACTCACCCTGACGTTTATGCTGAAGCAGATGATACTGTTATTTTTTCATCAAGAATTATACCAGGTAATGAAAAAAAATTATTTAAATTACATAATTTGCTTGTGAGAAAAAAAGTGAATGTGATATCAGAAGACAATTCATTCGTTCATGTCTCAGGACATCCTGGAAGGGAAGAGTTAAAAGATATGTATAGTTGGATTAATCCTAAAATTTCAATTCCTGTACATGGTGAACACAGACATCTGAAAGAACACTATGAATTTGCAAAAAACCTTAAAGTTCAATTTCCAATGTTGATAGAAAATGGGGACATTATTGAATTATCAGATAATGAACCAAACATTATCGATAAGGCAACTAATGGAAAACTATTGGTTGATGGTAATCAATTAATTAATGAAGAGTCGCAATTTCTCAAAGATAGAAAAAATATATCTTTTAACGGTTTTTTGTCTGTCAATTTGATTGTTTCACGATCTGGTCATTTAGATAAAAATCCCATTATTGATATTAAAGGCCTTCCATTAAATGATGATGATACCGAAGAAATAAAATTTGAATTAGAAGATCAAATTAGACATGTTTGTAAAAGTTTTTCTTTAAATAATAAAAAACAAGAAAAAAACTTTATAGATGCTCTAAAAGGTAATTTAAAAAAAATTATGTTTAATAAAATTCAAAAAAAACCCTATACAAATATAAACTTAATAAAAATTTAATGACAATAACTGGTGCAATTATAATTTACATAGTGTTGTGGTGGGTTATTTTATTTACAATTTTACCTTTAAAAATTAAATCTCAACTAGAGGAAAATAACATTTATAAAGGAAGCGAACCAGGAGCTCCTTCAAATCCAAATTTAAAATATAAACTGTATTTAACAACATTATTAACAACAGTTTTATTTGCACTTATTTATATAATAAATTATCTTGAAATATTTGATATAAGAGACTTTTTCATAAAATGAAGCTATCAGAATTTTTTTTACCTTTAATTAAAGAGGTACCCTCAGAAGCTAAAATTAAATCTCATCAGTTGATGTTAAGGTCAGGAATGATAAGACAATCAACATCTGGTATTTATTCTTGGTTACCTTATGGTTTTAAAATATTAAAAAAAATCGAAAAAATTGTTAGGGAAGAGCAAGATAGAGCAGGAGCTCAAGAGTTGTTAATGCCAACAATCCAGTCTAGTGACATTTGGAAAGAAAGTGGAAGGTATGATGGTTATGGTGAAGAAATGTTGAGAATTGTAGACCGTCAAAAAAGAGAACTTTTATATGGACCTACCAATGAAGAATTAATTACTCAGATATTTAGAGATAATGTTAAATCTTATAAGTCTCTACCGTTAATGCTGTATCATATTCAGTGGAAATTTAGGGATGAAATAAGACCAAGATTTGGCGTAATGAGATGTAGAGAATTTCTTATGAAAGATACATATTCTTTTGACGCAACAGAAGATGATGCAAAAAATTCATACAAAAAGATGTTTCTAGCTTATTTAAAAACATTCGAAAAAATAGGTTTAAAAGCAATCCCTATGGAAGCTGAGACCGGACCTATTGGTGGAGATCTCTCACATGAATTTATTATTTTAGCAGACACAGGAGAAAGTCAAATTTATATAGACAAAAATGTTTTAGACATAAAGTCTGAAGATTTTAATTATAACAAAACTGATTTAGACAATCTTTTAAAAAAATATAATCAGTACTATTCAGCAACTGACGATAAACATAAGTCTGAAATATTTGAAAAAAAGGTAAGTAAAAGTAATCAATTGGTTACCAAAGGTATAGAGGTTGGTCATATTTTTTATTTTGGTCAAAAATATTCAAATCCAATGAGAGCCCTAGTAAATACCCCAGATGGCAAGAACATAAATGTATACATGGGTTCTTATGGAATAGGTGTTTCTAGGTTAGTCGCTGCGGTTATTGAAGCAAAGTATAACGATAAATATATGAAGTGGCCAAATTCTATTACCCCCTTTCATGTAGCAATCATTAGCCTTGGAAAAGAAAATGATGAAATTCAAAAAAAATCTTTTGAAATATATGATTTTATAAAAAAAAATGGTTTTGATGTTATTATTGATGATACGAACGACAGTCCTTCAAGTAAATTTAAAAATTTTGATTTATTGGGTATACCTTTTCAAATTATTGTAGGTTCAAAACTAAAAGCGAATGAATATGAGTTTAAAGAAATAGGAGCTGATGCAATAATTTTAGATAAAAGTAAAATTTTAAGCAAACTAAAAGAAATATATAATTTTGATAAAAAAATCTGAAATTTTAATTATTAAAAGATACTTAAGACCTAAAAAAAAAGAAGGAATTTTAAAAATTATTTCTTTTTTTTCTTTTTTAGGTATCGCAATAGGTGTTGCCACTTTAATTATTGTTATGTCTGTAATGAGTGGTTTTAGAAAAGATTTAATTGATAAACTTTTAACTTTTCAACCCCATGTAGTTGTTGAGAATGTTAAGAATTATCAAGATTTAAAAAAAGATATAGAAAAAATTGCTATTCAAAACAATATTAAAATTGTTAAAGCCAATCTTACTAACTTAGGTGAGGCACTTTTAATTACTAAAAATAAAAACAAAGGAATTGTAATTAAAGGTTATTTAAAAAATGAATTAGAAAAATTAGATTATATAAGTAAAAATATTGTATCTGGAAATATTAATAACCTGGATAATCAAATTGGAATAGGCGCTGAATTAGCAGAGAATTTTAATTTAAAAATTGGTGATAGTTTAACATTATTAAGCAATAATACAGAAAGTACACCTTTCGGTGTAATTCCTAAACAATATACTTATAAAATTGCTTTTATATTTAACTCTGGTTTAGCTGAGTTTGACACAAATTATATTGTTGCAAACTTAGAAATATTAAAAAATTTTTCTAAAAAAAAATTAAATCAATTAGAAATTAGATTAGACAATGCTGAATCATCTATAATTTTAGTAAATTTAGTAAAAAATATTTTAAAAAATAATAATATCTATTCTTGGGTTGAATATAACAAAACTTTCTACGATGCTTTAAAAGTTGAGAGAAATGTTATGTTTATCATACTGACTTTAATAATAATTGTTGCTGCATTTAACATTATTTCTGGACTTACAATTTTGGTAAAGAATAAAACAAAAGAAATAGCAATATTAAAATCTATAGGATTTAATAATGGCTCAATAAAAAGAATTTTTTTTCTAACAGGATCTATGATTGGTATTCTGGGAACTGCCACTGGTATTGCAATTGGAGTCTTATTTAGTTTTTATATAGAAAATATTCGAAAATTCCTTAGTGAAATTTTAAAAATTGAAATTTTTCCATCTGAAATTTATTTTTTAAGCAAGATGCCATCGCAAATAGAGGTTAGTACTATTTTGTATATCTCACTTTTTTCATTATTAATTACATTTGGGGCATCTATTTTTCCTGCGTTAAAAGCGGCTAATACTGATCCAATTGAATCATTAAGGTATGAATAGTTTTATTAAAGTTTTAGATTTAAATAAATTTTATGATGACAAAGAACAAAGAATTACAGTTTTAAAGGATGTTAATTTTAATTTACATTCTAATCAAATAGTTAGTCTTACGGGACCATCTGGATCAGGAAAATCTACCCTACTTCATATTTTAGCTCTTTTAGATACTCCAGATTCTGGATTTTACAGCTTAAATAATAGCCAAAAT
>JAYQRG010000004.1:0-9291 GCA_038146245.1 Candidatus Pelagibacteraceae bacterium
AAAGAAGGTTTAACAATTCTTGAATATTTTACATCTACACACGGAGCAAGAAAAGGTCTTGCGGATACAGCACTTAAAACTGCTAATTCTGGATATTTAACTAGAAGATTATGCGATGTTGCTCAAGACGTAGTGATTACTAAAAAAGAATGTGATTGCGGTTCAAAAAAATCAATAACCTTAACAGAAATCGTTGAAGGCGGTAATGTTGTTGTAAGTTTATCTGAAAGAGCTTTAGGAAGATATGTTGCTGAAGATATTAAAAATTCATTAACAGGTGAGTTGTTAGTTAAGAAAAATGAGATGATTGATGAAGCAAAAGCTGAATTATTAGAATCGGCTGGAATTAAATCTTGTAAAGTTTATTCGGTTATTACTTGCGATAGTGAACTTGGTGTTTGTGCTAGATCCTATGGTAGAGATCTTGCAAGAGGAAAATCGGTTGCCATTGGAGAATGTGTTGGAATGATTGCGGCACAATCCATTGGAGAGCCAGGCACACAATTAACGATGAGAACCTTCCACGTAGGAGGAACAGCTCAAATAAAACAAGATTCCTCTGTTATCGCAACAGATGATGGTGTTTTAAAAATTCACAGTAAAAATTTGATTGAAGATTCTCATAAAAATATAATTATTATGGGTAGAAATATTGAAATTCAAATTGAGAAAAATAATACCAAGGTTGCATCATTTAAAGTTCCTTATGGAGCAAAATTATTAGTAAAACCTGATAAAGAAGTTAAAAAAAATCAAAAAATATGCGAATGGGATCCATATACAGTTCCAGTCATTGCAGAAACATCCGGTATAGCAAATTTTGTAGATTTAGTAGAAGGAGTTTCTATTACAGATAAATTAGATGAGAACACTGGAATTTCTTCTAAAATAGTTTTGGACTGGAGATCTCAATCTAAAAATTTAGATCTAAAACCAAGAATTACAATAAGAGATAAAAACGATAAAGTTGTTTTAAAAGCTGATGGTAATGAAGCAAGATATTATCTTTCTCCAGATACGGTGCTTTCTATTTCAGATGGTGACACTATCAAAGCAGGAGATGTATTAGCAAGACTACCAAAAGCTAGCTCTAAGACAAAAGATATTACCGGAGGATTACCAAGAGTTGCTGAACTTTTTGAAGCAAGAAAACCAAAAGATGGTGCTATTATTGCTGAAAATGATGGAGAGATTATTTTTGGAAAAGAAATTAGAGGAAAGCAAAAAATTACGATTAAAGGAAAAGACGGAACTGAAAGCAATTATTTAATCCCTAAAGGAAAACAAATAAATTATAACCCAGGAGAAAAAATCGCAAAAGGTGAGTTTTTACTAGATGGAAGCCCAGCTCCTCATGATTTATTAAGAATTTTAGGTATAGAATTTTTAACTGAATATTTTGTAAATGAAGTTCAAGATGTTTACAGACTTCAAGGTGTTGTAATTAACGATAAACATATTGAAGTTATCCTAAGACAAATGCTAAGAAAATTAGAGATTAAAGATCCAGGAGATAGCAGTTATTTGATAGGGGAAATTATCGAAAAATCAGATGTAATTAATATAAACAAACAACTTAAAGCAGAAGGAAAAAAACAAATCTCTTTTGATCCGGTTCTTTTAGGAATTACCAAAGCTTCATTACAAACCAAATCATTTATCTCTGCAGCTTCTTTCCAAGAAACGACTAGAGTACTAACGGATGCTTCAATTAAAGGTAAATCAGATCCATTAATGGGATTAAAAGAAAATGTGATTGTAGGAAGACTAATTCCTGCTGGTACTGGAAGAAGTAGACAGCTATATAATAATCAAGCCGAACAAAGAGATATCGAATATCAAAAGAAAACAGAAGCGAATCTAGAAGACAAAACTGAACCTGCCCAAGTGTAGCAGTTTAGCATCAATTTAAGCTCTAAAACTATCGTTTTTCTATACTAGCTATAGTTGACCAATCTAAAATAATGAGTATTAATAGCCGCTTTTTAAGGTAGCACGTAAAGCTACATTAGGCTTTAAACTACTACCTATCGCTTTAAATGCTTCCTTAAAAAATAAATTTTATGCCAACGATTAACCAAATGATTAGAAGAGGTAGAAGCAAACCCATTATTAGAAATAAAGCACCAGCTTTAGAAGCTTGTGCATTTAAACGTGGAGTTTGTACAAGAGTTTATACTACCACTCCTAAAAAACCAAACTCAGCATTAAGAAAAGTTGCACGAGTTAGATTATCGAATGGCCATGAAGTGATTGCCTACATTCCAGGCGAAGGTCACAACTTACAAGAACACTCGGTCGTGATGATAAGAGGAGGAAGAGTTAAAGATTTACCTGGTGTTAGATATCATATCGTAAGAGGAATTTTAGATACACAAGGTGTTGCTAATAGAAAACAACAAAGATCTAAATATGGAACGAAGAGGCCTAAATAAAGATGTCTAGAAGAAGAAGACAGGCAAAAAGATTGGTAGCTGATGATCCAGTATATGGTTTAAAATCTATAACTAAATTTATTAATTCAATCATGATTGGTGGAAAAAAAACTGTAGCAGAAAAAATCTTGTATAGTTCTTTTGATTTAATCAAAGAAAAAACTAAACAAGATCCACTTAAAGTTTTTAATGAAGCTCTTAAAAATGTAAAACCAAATTTAGAAGTTAAATCAAGAAGAGTAGGAGGAGCTACTTATCAAGTTCCAGTCGAAGTAAGATCAGATAGGGCTCAAGCATTAGCAATCCGTTGGCTTTTAGATGCTGCAAGAAATCGAAATGACAAAACAATGCAAGAAAGATTAATGAAAGAATTTTTAGATGCTTCCACTAATAAAGGAAGTGCAATTAAAAAAAGGGAAGACACACATAAAATGGCAGAGTCAAATAAAGCCTTTGCTCACTTCAGGTGGTAACTATGGAAAATTATCCTAAAGAAAAATATCGTAACATTGGAATCATGGCACACATCGATGCTGGTAAAACCACGACTACCGAAAGAGTTTTATATTACACAGGAAAATCACACAAAATTGGAGAAGTTCATGACGGCGCAGCAACCATGGACTGGATGGAGCAAGAACAGGAAAGAGGAATTACCATTACATCAGCTGCTACCACTTGTTTTTGGAAAGATCACAGAATTAATATTATTGATACTCCTGGTCACGTTGATTTTACGATCGAAGTTGAAAGATCATTAAAAGTTTTAGACGGTGCAGTTGCAGTTTTTGATGGTGTTGCAGGAGTAGAACCACAATCTGAAACAGTTTGGAGACAAGCTGATAAATATAAAGTTCCAAGAATTTGTTTTGTAAACAAACTAGATAGAACAGGAGCAGATTATTTTAGATGCATTGAAATGATAAAAGATAGATTAGGTGCTAAACCTATTGTTTTGCAACTCCCGATCGGTCTTGAAGATAAATTTAAAGGAATTATTGATTTAGTAAAAAATAAAGCAGTTATCTGGGAAGATGAAAGTTTAGGAGCTAAATTTAACATTGTTGATATTCCAGACGACTTAAAAGATCAGTCTGCAAAGTACAGACAAGAACTAATAGAATTAGCTGTTGAACAAGATGAGAAGTTAATGGAGTCTTATCTTGAAGGAAAAGAAGTTTCTGAAGATCAGTTAAAAAAATGTATTAGAAAAGGTACTATTGGATTTAGTTTTGTTCCTGTTATCTGTGGATCTGCATTTAAAAATAAAGGTGTTCAACCACTTTTGGACTCTGTAGTCGAGTATTTACCAAGCCCAGTTGATATTGATTCAATTACAGGCACTCTTCCTGGAAAAGAAGAAAAAATTGTTAGAAAATTTAATGACTCAGAACCTTTTGCAGCACTTGCGTTCAAAGTAGCAAATGACCCTTTTGTAGGATCTATTACTTTCATTAGAATTTATTCAGGTATTCTTAAAGCCGGAACTGGTGTTTTAAATTCAACCGCTGATAAAGATGAGAGAATTGGAAGAATGCTATTAATGCATGCTAATAATAGAGAAGATATTAAAGAAGCAGGAACAGGTGATATTGTAGCACTTGCAGGTTTAAAATACACGATTACCGGCCATACACTTTGTGATCCTAATAAACCAGTTATTCTTGAACCTATGGAATTTCCTGATCCAGTTATTGAAATTGCAGTTGAACCAAAAAGTAAAGCAGACCAAGAAAAAATGGGTGAAGCTTTACAAAGATTAGCAAAAGAAGATCCTTCATTTAGAGTTACTTCTGATAATGAGTCAGGACAAACCATTATTAAAGGTATGGGTGAATTACACTTAGATATTATTGTAGACCGTATGAAAAGAGAATTTAAAGTAGAAGCAAATATTGGTGCGCCACAAGTTGCTTATAGAGAAACTATTGAGCAGCTTGCAGAAGTTGATTACACTCATAAAAAACAATCAGGTGGCGCCGGACAATTTGCAAGAGTTAAACTATCTGTAGAACCAGTAGAGCCTGGTAAAGGAAGAATAGTTGAAAATTTAATTAAGGGCGGTGCTATTCCAAGAGAATATATTCCAGGTGTAGAAAAAGGAATTTTAGGGGTTGCTGAATCTGGAGTGTTAGCAGGTTTTCCAGTGATTGATTATAAAGTTAAAATTTTAGATGGATTACATCACGATGTTGACTCTAGTGCTTTAGCATTTGAAATAGCTGGAAGAGCTTGTTTTAAAGAGGCGTGTCAAAAAGCTCGTTTAAAGTTACTAGAACCTATTATGAAAGTAGAAGTAGTAACCCCAGATGATTATATGGGAGATGTCATTGGTGATTTAAATAGTAGAAGAGGACAAGTTGGTTCAACTGAAAAAAGGGGAAATGCAACTGTAATAGATGCAAACGTTCCATTAGCTAACATGTTTGGTTATGTGAATACTTTAAGATCTATGTCTCAAGGTAGAGCACAATACACAATGCAGTTTTCGCATTATGAAAAAGTTCCTCAAAACGTACAAGATGAAGTAACAAAGAAATTAGCTTAACGATATGCAAAAACAAAATATTCGAATAAAATTACAGGCTTACGATCATAAAATTCTAGATCAATCTACTACAGAGATCGTAAACACTGCAAAGAGAACTGGAGCACAGATTAAAGGCCCTATTCCACTACCAACTAAAAAAGAAATTTATACAGTTCTACGTTCTCCACATATTGATAAAAAAAGTAGAGAACAGTTTGAAACTAGAACGCATAAGAGATTAATAGATATTCTAGATCCTACGCCACAAACTATCGAAGCTTTAATGAAATTAGATTTAGCCGCAGGTGTAGACGTGGAGATAAAAATATAATGATTAGATTAGCTTTATTTGGAAAAAAAATTGGTATGACGCAGCGTTTTTTTGAAAACGGAGAGAAATTACCAGTCACAGTTCTTAAAATTGAAAATGGTAAAGTTATCGATGTAATTGATAAAACAAAAAGAGGATATAGTGGAATTTTAGTTGGTTATGGAAATATTAAAAATTCTAAAGTTACAAAGCAAATGAAAGGCTTTTTTAGCAAGAAATCTCAAGAGCCTAAAAAAATTCTTAAAGAATTTAGAGTAGAGAAAACTGAAGAGTACAAACCAGGATCTGAAATTAGTTTAAATATTTTAAATGGTAAAAAATATGTAGATGTTAGGTCAAAAACAATCGGAAAAGGTTTTGCTGGAGTTATGAAAAGACACAACTTCTCAGGCTTAAGAGCGTCTCATGGTGTATCTATTTCTCATAGATCACACGGCTCAACCGGCCAAAGACAAGATCCAGGTAGAGTTTTTAAAGGTAAAAAAATGGCAGGACACATGGGAGATGTATTAAGAACTACTCTAGGATTAGAAATAGTTGAAACTGATTTAACTAATAACTTACTTTATTTAAAAGGATCAGTTCCGGGTTCCAAAAATTCGATGGTTGAAATCAAAGAAGCTATTAAATTTAAAAACAAATCAACAATTCATGACAGAGTGAAACAATATTATTCAGATCTTGAGGCAGCTAAATCAAGTAAAGATGAAAAGAAATCAACAAAAGCAGAAAAAAAACAAGACCCAAAAGCCAAAGCAGCTGCTGCTCCAGAAAAAAAACCAGAGGTTAAAAAATAATGAAATTAGATGAAATTAATATTGATGGAAAAAATATAGGCAACGTAGAATTGTCCAAAAATATTTTTTTTGAAAAACCAAGAATGGATATAATTCAGAGGGTAGTGGAGTGGCAAAAAAGTAGATTTTTTAAAAAAACAGGTCACACAAAAGGAAGAAGTGATGTCGCTGGTTCTAGAAAAAAAATATATGCTCAAAAAGGGACAGGTGGAGCAAGACACGGTAACGCTACCGCACCAATATTTGTCGGTGGCGGTATAGCTCACGGCCCAAGTCACCGTGGAAAATATGCCATTAAGAGGCTCAATAAAAAAGTAAAAAAACTTGGATTAAAACATGCTATTTCCTGTAAGGCGATTGATAAAAAAATTGCAGTTTTAAACACTCCTACAACTCAAAATATGAAAACCAAAAATTTAAAATCTTTTATGAGTAAAATTAATAGCAAGAGCGCATTATTAATTCATCATAAAGATTTCTCAGAAAATTTCTTAAGTTGTTTTCGTAATATTCCAAATACAAAAAGATTATTAGATGTTGGGACAAATGTTTACGATCTAATTAAATATGAAAAAGTTTTAATTACAAAAGAGTCATTAGAGTCTTTAGAAAAAAGGTTAGCAAAATGAAATCAGATTTAATGAAATATAATATCATTTTATCTCCCATGATTACGGAGAAATCTACAAACCTAAGTGCTTTAAATAAAGTTACATTTAAGGTTTCTAAAGATGCGAGTAAAAAATCGATAAGAAATAGTATTGAAAAATTATACAAAGTTAAAGTTATCAAAATTAACACTGTAAACAAAAAAGATAGATTTAAATTTGTAAGAGGAAAACTTGCTAAACAAAGTGGATTTAAAAAAGCAATTGTAACTTTAAAAGAAGGTCAAACGATTGACCTTACAACAGGAGTATAAAGATGAGTTTGAAAAGTTATAAACCTACCACAAAATCGATGAGATCAACTATTATTGTGGATCGATCATCTTTATGGAAAGGCAAACCTGAAAAAACTTTAACAAAATATTTTAATAGATCTGTAGGTAGAAACAATCTTGGAAGAATTACCACAAGACACAAAAGTATGGGTCATAAGAAAAAATATAGAAATATTGATTTCTTCAGGAAAAAAACTGACATGATGGCTGTTATAAAAAGATTTGAATACGATCCATTTAGAAGCGCAAATATTATGCTTGTGGAATATGAAGATAAAACTTTAAATTATCAACTGGCACCGGATGGTTTGTCTATAAACGACAAGGTAATTAGTGGTGAAAAAGTAGATATCAAAACAGGAAATTGTATGCCTATCAAAAATATTCCAGCCGGTACACAGGTTTATAATATCGAATTAAGCCCAGGTAGAGGTGGAAAATTAGTTAGATCAGCAGGATCTTTTGCACAAGTTATGGGTCAAGATCAAGATTATACAATTGTTAAACTAGGCTCTGGTGAAACAAGAAAAATTTTTGCAGAATGTAGAGCAACGATTGGGCAAGTTTCTAATCCAGATAATAAAAACACAAGTATCGGTAAAGCTGGCAGAAGTAGATGGATGGGTATTCGACCTGGAGTAAGAGGAATCGCCATGAACCCAGTAGATCACCCACATGGTGGTAGAACTAATGGAGGTAGAAATCCAGTTACTCCTTGGGGACAAGGTACAAGAGGATTAAAAACTAGAAAAAACAAAAGAACTGATAAATTTATTCTATCAAGAAAGAAAGGTAACAAAGTACAATGACGAGATCAGTATGGAAAGGACCTTTTGTGCATCCAAGCCTGCTTAAAAAAGTGGAAAAACAAACCAAAGATGGATCAAAAAAACCAATTAAAACATGGTCAAGAAGTTCTACAATTATTCCAGAATTTGTTGGTCACAAATTTGAAATTCATAATGGCAAAAAATTTATACCTATCTCTATATCAGAAGAGATGGTTGGTCATAAACTTGGTGAATTTGCTCCAACTAGAACTTTCGTGGGTCATACACCTGCAGAAAAGAAAGATGCTGCGGCAGCAACTAAAGAGGTAAAAAAATAGATGGCAAATATTAAAAAAAGTACAGATTCTTTATCAACGGTAAAGGCAGTTTTTAAAAACTTAAAATCTGGAACTAGAAAAATAAATAATATTTTAAAATCTATTCGAGGGAAAAAAGTTTCTCATGTAATTCGAGATCTTCAGTTTTCACAAAAAAGAGTATCGGGACCTATTACTAAAACTATTAAATCTGCCATTGCAAATGCAGAAAATAATAATCAACTTGATATTGATAAATTAATTGTGAAAGAGGCTTATGTTGGAAAAGGTATCACTTTAAAAAGATTTACTCCAAGAGCAAGAGGTAGAGCGGCTGGGATAAAAAAACATTTTAGTCATTTAACAATTATTTTAACTGAAAAAAAAGAAGTGGAAAAAAGAGTATAAGATATGGGACAAAAAGTTAATCCAATAGGAATCAGATTAAAAATTAATAAAACTTGGGACTCCGTTTGGTTTGCTAAGAAAAATAATTTTGGAACTTATTTAATTGAGGATTATAAAATTAGAAAATACATCAATAGTACAATAAAAAACGCAGGTGTTTCTAAAATTTTAATCGAACGTTCCTCTAAGCGTTGTGACGTTACAATTTATACTTCAAGACCAGGGTTCGTAATTGGTAAAAAAGGTGCTGATATTGAAAAAATTAAAAATAATATAAGTAAAATTACAACGGACCAGGTTAATGTTAATATTAAAGAAATCAGAAAACCTGAACTTGATGCATACTTAGTAGCAGAAGGTATAGCTCAACAAATAGAAAAAAGAGTTGGTTACAGAAAAGCGATGAAAAGAGCTATGGCATCAACATTAAGATTGGGTTCAAAAGGAATTAAAGTAACGATCAGCGGCAGACTGGATGGAAATGAAATTGCAAGAACCGAGTGGTTACGAGAAGGTAGTATTCCTCTCCATACCTTGAGAGCAGATGTTGATTATGGTCAGGCGGAAGCTGAAACCACATATGGTATCGTTGGTATTAAAGTTTGGATTTATAAAGGTGTAGTATTTCAAAAAGATTTAGAGAAAAAAATTAAAATGGAAAGAGAGCAGGAAGAATAATGTTACAACCAGCCAGAACTAAATTTAGAAAAGCTCACAAAGGAAGAATTCATGGAAAAGCTTCCAGAGGAATTGCATTGAA
>JAYQRG010000004.1:9697-16356 GCA_038146245.1 Candidatus Pelagibacteraceae bacterium
GAACAATTTAATTTAAGGTTTCAAAAAGTAAATTCTCAGATCACTAATCCAGCTAGAATTAAATATGTTAGACGAGTTTTAGCAAAAATATTAACTTTTATTAATCAAAAGAAGAAAGAAGCAAAACAATAATGAGCAAAAGAATATTAAAAGGTACAGTGATAAGTAATAAAAACCCCAAAACTCTTGTGGTGAAAGTCCAACGAACTTTTAGACATCCAGTTTTTCAAAAGGTAATGAGATCTGAAAAAAAATATCATGCTCATTATGAAACTGGAGATTTTAAAATAGGTCAAATTATTCAAATTATTGAATCAAGACCAATTTCAAAGTTAAAAAAATGGAAAGTGATGACTAACAAATGATACAGCAACAAACAGAACTTGAAGTAGCTGATAATACTGGAGCAAAACGTGTGGAGTGCATCAAAGTTTTAGGTGGCTCTAGAAGAAGATATGCAACGATCGGTGATATCATTGTTGTTAGTGTGAAAGATGCTTTACCAAGAGGAAAAGTTAAAAAAGGGGATGTTCATAAAGCAGTAATAGTTAGAACCAGAAAACAAATTTATAGAGATGATGGTTCTTGTATTAAATTTGATACGAATGCAGTTGTTCTTATTGCCGCGAACAACGAACCAATTGGAACAAGGATATTTGGACCAGTAACAAGAGAGTTAAGAAATAGAAATCATATGAAAATTATTTCATTAGCTCCAGAGGTATTATAATGAAAATTTTATTAAAAAAAGGTGACAACGTTCAATTAATTACCGGCAATGATAACGGTAAAAGTGGAGAAATAATTAAAATCTTCCCAGAAAACTATAAAGTTTTAGTTAAAGGATTAAATGTTAAAAAAAAACATCAAAAGCCTACTAAAGAAAAAAAGGGTGGGATAATTAGTATTGAAGCCCCAATTCATATTTCCAATGTTAAACTACTTTCTTCTAATAAAAAAACTAACGAAAAACCTAAAACAACTAAAAAAGAAGAAGTAAAACCAGCAGAGGTTAAAAAGGAAAAAATTGAAACAAAAGCAAAAGTGGAAGTAAAAAAAGAAAAAAAAACTACAACTAAAAAATCAGCTAAAAAGAAAGAAAAATAAATTATATGAAACCAAGACTTAAAGATTTTTACTCTAAAGACATAGTTCCAAAATTAATGAGTTCTTTGAGTATTAAAAATATAATGGAAGTTCCTAAGTTAGAAAAAATAGTTTTAAATATGGGATTAGGCTTAGATGCTAGTGATAATAAAATATTAAAATCTGCAGAACAAGACCTATCAAACATTTCTGGTCAAAAACCTTTAGTTACAAAATCAAAAAAATCCATTTCTAATTTTAAAACGAGAGTGAAAATGCCTCTTGGTTTAAAAGTTACTCTTAGGGGGAATAACATGTATTATTTTTTAGATAGATTAATCAATATCGCTCTTCCTAGAATTAAAGACTTTAAAGGTTTGAATCCAAAAAGTTTCGATGCCAATGGAAATTATAGCTTTGGAATTAAAGAGCACGTAATATTCCCAGAGGTTAATTTTGATAAAGTAGAGAAGATTAGAGGTATGGACATTACAGTAGTAACAACCTCTAAAGATATTAATAAATCAAAAGCATTGTTAGAAATGTTAAATTTCCCATTTTTTAAGAAAGGAGTTAATTAATGGCAAAAACATCATCAATTCATAGAAATTTAAAAAGAATAAAACTAGCTAAAAAGTTTTTAAAAAAAAGACAAGAATTAAAAAAAATTATAATGGACAAAAAAATTAGTCTTAGTGAGCGTTTTAAGGCGCAACTTAAATTATCTAAATTACCAAAAAATTCAGCAAGAATAAGAATAAGAAATAGATGTGAAATAACCGGAAGATCACACGGTTATTATAGAAAACTTAAAATATCTAGAATAGCTTTGAGAAAATTTGCCTCTCAAGGAAAGATTCCAGGTATGACAAAATCAAGTTGGTAGAAGGGAGATAAAATATGAATATTTCTGATCCTATTGGAGATATGTTTGCGAGAATAAAGAATGCGCAAAGCAGGAATCATAGCTTTGTACTTGTTCCATTCTCTAATTTTAAAGGAAAAATTTTAGATGTTATGCTTAGAGAAGGTTTTATTGAAAAATTTGAAGTGGTAAAAGAACCAGACTCTAAACATAATTTTTTAAGTGTAACGCTAAAATATGTTAAAGGATCCCCAGTAATTAGAGAAATATCGAGAATTTCAAAACCAGGAAGAAGAATATACTCGAGATTCGATACGTTGCCACAAGTTCTTAAAGGCTTAGGAGTTTCTATTGTTTCAACCTCTAAAGGTTTATTTACAGATGAAGAGGCCAGAGAAAAAAAACTAGGAGGAGAGATTATTTGTAATATTTCTTAATGTAGCTATGTCAAAAATTGGAAAAAAATATATTTTAGTACCTAAAGAAGTAAAAATTTCTATCAAAGATAATAAAATATCTTTTGAAGGTCCAAAAGGCAAAAAAGATATCGAATTTAATTCAAAAATTTTTAAAATTGAAAATCAAGATTCAAAAATTAGCGTTGTGCCTACAGATGAAAAAAATCAAAATAAAGTTTTATGGGGCTTGACTCGAAGTTTGATCAATAACGCTGTAATAGGAGTTTCAAAAGGGTATGAAAATACTATTAAATTAAACGGTGTAGGTTTCCGTGCAAATCAAAAAGGTCAAATCATTCAATTCCAAATAGGATATAGCCATGATGTAGAATATTCAGTACCAACTGGAGTAACAATTAAAATTGAAAAACAAACGACAATTATTCTAAATAGTTCAGATAAAGAATTATTAGGAAAAGTAGTAGCTGATTTAAAGTCATTAAAACCTGTTGAACCTTATAAACAAAAGGGTATTACCTCCGAGGGTCAATTCATTTTGAAAAAAGAAGGTAAGAAAAAATAATATGAAATCCGATTTAAAAAGAAAAAACAGAGTAAGAAAAAATTTAAAGATAGTAAATCCCGGAAAACCAAGGCTTACTGTGTTTAGATCTTTAAATAATATTTATGTTCAAGTTATTGATGATTTAAAAAATTCTACTTTAGCATCGGCATCATCAAGAGAAAAAAATTTTCCAAAATTAAATAAAATTAAAATGTCAGAGTTAGTTGGTAAAAATATTGCTGAGAGATGTCTAAAATTAGGTTTAAAAGAAGTATATCTTGATAGAGGAAAATACAAATATCACGGTAGAATAAAAGAATTGGCGGAGAGCGCTAAAAAAGAAGGATTAAAAATATAATTATGAGTCAAATAAGTGAAATTAAAGAAAAATTAGTTGCAATTAACCGTATTACAAAAGTTGTAAAAGGCGGTAGAAGATTTGGTTTTGCTGCATTAGTTGTTGCTGGAAATCAAAAGGGGCAAGTAGGTTTTGGTCAAGGAAAAGCCAAGCAAGTTCCGGATGCTATTAAAAAAGCTTCCGAAAGCGCAAAAAGATCTATGATTAAAATAAATTTAAGAGAAGGAAGAACTCTTTATCATGATGTGAAAGCTAAAAATGGTGCTGGAAAAGTAATTTTAAAAAGTGCATCTGCTGGTACCGGTATTATTGCAGGTGGAGCGGTAAGAGCTATTTGCGAAATGTTAGGCATTAAAGATATTGTAGCTAAATCTATTGGATCCACTAATCCTTACAATTTAGTTAGAGCCTCTTTGGATGCTTTAAGTAGCCAAAGAACTCCAAAAGAAATATCTGCAATAAGAGGAAAAAAAATTAATACAAAACTTTAATTGTTATGAAATTAAATAATTTGCAATTTATAAAAAATAGAAAAACTAAAATTCGAGTAGGTAGAGGTATAGGATCAGGAAAAGGAAAAACTTGCGGAAGAGGTGGAAAAGGACAAACTGCAAGAAGAGGTGTTGCTCTAGGAGCTTTTGAAGGTGGTCAAATGCCTTTATTTAGAAGACTACCAAAACGAGGATTTAATTCTTTATACAAAACGAAAAAAGATTATGTGATTAATTTAGATAAAATCCAAAAATATGTCGATGAGAAAAAAATTGATAGCACAAAAAAAGTTAATCTAAGAGAAGTTTTGTCAAATTACAGTAATAAAAAATTAGAAACATTAAAAATAAAAGTTTTAGGCGTTGGCGATATAAAAACAAAATTAAATATTATTGCTGATAAATTTAGCGAGTCTGCTAAAAGTAAAATAGAAAAAACAGGCGGAACAATAGAAGTTTCGAAATAATAAATAATTATGTCAAGTTCCTCAAATTTAGATCAAGGGAATTTAGGTATTTTTTCTCAAGCAGACGATTTAAAAAAAAGAATTTTTTATACTATCCTTATTTTAATTGCATATCGTTTTTGTACATTTGTACCAATTCCAGGTGTTGATTTAAACGCAATACAAGAAATGCTCTCCGGTAATCAGAGAAGTCTGCTAGGTATGTTTAATGTATTTACTGGTGGCGCTGTGAATCGAATGGCAATTCTTGCTCTAGGAATTATGCCATACATTTCCTCTTCAATTATAATTCAGTTACTTACTGGGGTCTCGGAATATTTTAAAAATTTGAAAAACCAAGGCGAAATTGGAAGAAGAAAAATTACCCAATACACTAGATATGGAACAGTTTTATTATGCTTAATTCAAGGTTATGGCGTTTCGATTAGTTTAGAAAACTCTCAAGGAATAGTTTTGGAACCAGGTTTATATTTTAGATTAGTTACTACAGTTACCTTGTTAACAGGAACAATGTTTTTAATGTGGTTAGGCGAACAAATTACAGCTCGAGGTGTTGGTAATGGTATTTCGCTAATCATTTTTTCAGGAATAGTTGCGGAGATTCCAAGTGCTTTAGCATCTACTTTTGAATTAGGAAGAACAGGAGCACTTTCTGGAGTAGTTATAATTTTTATATTAATTTTATTATTAGCTGCAATATATTTTATCGTTTTTATTGAAAGGGCTCAAAGAAGAATTTTAGTTCAATATCCAAAGAGACAAGTTGGGAACAAAATGTATGGAGGAGAGTCATCCTATTTACCATTAAAAATAAATACATCTGGAGTAATCCCAGCCATTTTTGCTTCTGCATTGTTATTATTACCAATCACACTCTCAAATTTTAGCACTTCAGGAGATAATCAAATTTTAAATTTTATAACAACTTCTCTTGGACACGGAAAACCGCTTTATTTAATTTTTTATGCATCCGGAATTATCTTTTTTTCTTATTTTTATACTTCTGTTGTTTTCAATCCCACAGAAACCTCTGATAATTTAAAAAGGCACGGAGGATTTATACCAGGCATTCGTCCTGGGGAAAGAACCGCAGAATTTATTGAGAAATTACTTAATAAATTAACAGCAATTGGTGCTTTTTATTTAGTGGTTATTTGTTTACTGCCAGAAGTGATTATATCTAAATATCCTATACCATTTTATTTGGGAGGAACTTCTTTACTGATTGTTGTAGTGGTTGGTATGGATACAATTTCACAAGTTCAAACAAGATTAATGAGTGTTCAATACCAATCTTTAATTAAAAAAGCGAAATTTGTAAAATGAACATTGTTATTTTTGGTCCCCCCGGTTCTGGAAAGGGCACTCAATCTTCATTTATTATAGAGCAGTTTAAGCTTTATCAATTATCCACCGGAGATCTTCTTAGAGAAGAATTAAAGTCAAAATCTAAACTTGCAGAAGAAATTAAAAATATTATGGATGCAGGAAAATTAGTTTCAAACGAAATTATTAACTCTTTAATTGAACAAAAAGTCTCTGATCCAAAAATAAAAAATAAAATTATATTCGATGGTTTTCCAAGAAATTTAGACCAAGCAAAAACATTAGATGAAATGTTAAAGCGTAATGATCAAAAAATTTCTTTAGTATTAAATTTAAAAGTAGATTATTCAATTTTAATAAAAAGAATCTCCGGTAGAATATCATGTTCTATCTGTAAAAAACCATTTAATGAATTTTTTGACAAACCAATCTCTGCTGAACAGTGCGGAAATCCAAACTGCAAAGATAGAAATTTAATTAAACGAAGCGATGACAATGAGTCAACTGTTAGCAACCGACTCAAAACATATGACAGTTCCACCTTACCTTTGCTTAATTATTACAAAGACAAAAAAATAGTCTCCGATATCGATGCTATGCAATCAATTACCGCAGTAAACGCTCAAATAAGCAAGGTTTTAAAAGGCTTAATGAATTGACATTGAATGACCTATAAATATAATCCCCCGATTTTAAAAAGGACTTAAACTAGATGGCTCGTATTTCCGGAATCAACCTACCTCTAAATAAGCAAGTACATGTTGCTTTAACTTATATTCATGGAATTGGTGATCACTATGCAAATCAGATTTGCAGTCAATTAAAAATAGAAAAATCAAAAAGAGTAAATAGTTTAACCGATGATGAAGTTTTAAAAATTAGAGAATTTATTGATAAAAATTACGTAGTTGAAGGTGATCTTAGACGTGAAATATCTTTAAACATCAAAAGATTAAGAGATTTAGGAACTTATAGAGGGACAAGACATAGAAAAAAATTACCTGTAAGAGGTCAAAGAACTCACTCTAATGCCAGAACTAGAAAAGGAAAAGCAATTGCGATTGCGGGTAAAAAATTAACAATGGCGAAAAAATAATTATGAA
>JAYQRG010000004.1:16829-51507 GCA_038146245.1 Candidatus Pelagibacteraceae bacterium
AAACAATAGGAGAAAAAGTGATAGCTAAAAATTGGAAAGAATTAATTAAACCATCCAAAGTCGATGTTCAATCAAGCGATGATAAAAGTTTTGCAAAAGTAACCGTATCACCTTTAGAAAGAGGTTTCGCGTTAACTCTAGGAAATGCTTTAAGAAGAGTATTACTATCCTCTATTCAAGGAACTGCTGTGACCGCAATTCAAATCGATGGAGTGTTACATGAATTTTCATCTATTAATGGTGTTAGAGAAGATGTAACGGATATTGTTTTAAATATTAAATCATTAGGATTAAAACTTAATGCTGAAGGTCCAAAAAAATTAATTCTAGATGCTCAAGGCCCAGGTGAAATTAAAGCAAAAATGATTAAAGAAAACCCTGACATTGAAATTCTAAATCCTGAACAAGTTATTTGTAATTTAGATGATAAAACTAAAATTTACATGGAATTAACTGTAAACACTGGGAAAGGTTATGTTTCAGCAGATAAAAATAAAGATCCAGACTCTCCATTAGGTCTTATTCCAGTTGATGCAGTATATAGTCCAGTAAAAAGAGTTTCTTACCAAGTTTCAGAAACTCGAGAGGGACTATCTATTGATTACGATAAATTAACATTAGAAGTTGAAACTAATGGATCTCTAGCAGCAGAAGATTGTATAGCGTATGCTGCAAGAATTTTGCAAGATCAGCTGAAAGTCTTTATAAATTTTGAAGAACCTCAGGAAGTGTCTCACAAACCTGCTATTGCAGAACCTCAATTTAATAGAAATCTTCTAAAAAGAGTGGATGAGCTTGAGCTTTCGGTAAGATCGATGAATTGTCTTAAAAATGATAACATTATTTATATTGGTGATTTAGTTCAAAAATCTGAAAGCGAAATGCTTAGAACCCCAAATTTTGGAAGAAAATCTTTAAATGAAATTAAAGAAATTCTTTCTGGTATGTCATTATATTTAGGAATGGAAATTCCAAATTGGCCACCAGAAAATATAGCTGAATTATCTAAAAAACTAGACGAAGAATAAGATAAATTATGAGACATAAACTAGCTTTTCGTAAATTAAACCGAACCTCAGAGCACCGTAAAGCTTTGATAAAAAACATGTTAAACGCTTTGATTAAACATGAGCAAATCGAAACAACGGTACCTAAAGCAAAAGAATTAAAAGTTGCTATCGATAAAGTGGTTACCTTAGGTAAAAAAAATAGTTTAGTTTCAAAGAAAATGCTTTTTTCTAAATTACAAGATGAGAATTCTGTAAAAAAATTAACTACTACATTGGCAAAAAGATACGAGAAAAGACCAGGGGGTTATTCTAGAGTTATTCGTTATGGTTTTCGTTTTGGAGACAATGCTCCAAAAGCAATCATTGAATTAGTTGATAAAGATTTCAATGCTAAAGGTCAAGATTCAGGACCTTCTCAAAAAAAAGTAGAAGGGAAAGAACAAGAAACAGCAACTACTACACCAGTTAAAGAAACTAAGGCAAAATCTAAATCTAAATAATGAATTTATATCTTCTAATTGCTTTTTTTGGAGCGATAGGAAGTTTGTGTAGATATTTTTTGTTTCAAATCACTCCTAAAATTTATTTATTTAGTTTTCCATTAGGAACTATTTTAGCTAATCTTTTAGGTTCATTTGCATTTGGATTGTTATTTGGATTATACAACGATCAGTTATTATCTCACAATCTAAGAATTGCAATTATCGTAGGACTCCTTGGAGGATTTACAACTTTTTCAGGATTAAGTTATGAACTGTTTCGTTTAATTGAAAATTCTGATTATATGAACGCATTTCTTTATATATTTATAACTTTATTTTTTGGTTTATTTTTATTTTATTTTGGATCAAAGTTGCCTAAGCTATTTTGATGGACAAAGATAATAATAAAACTTTTATTATCGATTCAAATTTTCACAATACTAGACTAGATAAATTTTTAAAAAAACAATTTGTTCATATTCCTCAATCTTTTATCGAAAAAAATATCCGAAAAAAAAATGTTCTAGTTAACGGAAAGAAATCGAAAAGTGATTATAAACTTTCAGAGCAAGATGAAGTAAAAATACGTTTTGATTTTAAACAAAACACCCAAACTTATAAAAAAACAAATATATTAGATAAAGATGTAGAATTATTAAAAAAGAATATAGTTTTTGAAAACCAAGATTATTGTATTCTGAACAAACCAAGTGGAATAGCTTCACAACCTGGAAGTAAAGTTAAAAAAAATATCATCGATATTTTAAATTTTAATTCTTCAAAATCTAATTATTATATTGTTCATAGGCTTGATTTAGAAACCACAGGTCTTATGTTAATAGCTAAAAATAGGGAATATGCTGTTAAATTTTCTAATGCTTTTCAAAAAAAAGAAATCACTAAAACTTATATTGCTATCATAAAAGGAAAAATAAAATCTAACTCCGGGGAAGTTTTAACTGATGAAGAAATAGATGGTAAAAAAGTTACTTACAAATCTTACTTTGAAGTCATTTTAAAAAATGAAAGATATTCCTATATAAAGATAAATTTAATTACTGGAAAAAAACATCAAATTCGTAAACAATTTTCAAGTCTTGGCCACCCAGTGATTGGAGATGATAAGTATAACTTAGAAAAAAATAAAAATGATTTAATGCTGCATAGCTCAGAAATTGAATTTTCTTATAAAGATAAAAATCACAAATATAAAATAGATCCTCCTAAATATTTTGAGGAATTTGTTAAACAAAATTTATAAACTAAATTTATTTTTAAATTTATCTATAATAATATCATCTAGATTATTAAGTTTATTTTCATTTATAAAATCAGTAATATTTGCAATTCCTTTGTCACTTATTCCACAAGGCACTATTCCTTCGTAATTTTTTTTATTTACTTTAATATTTAGAGAAAAGCCGTGATAGGTAATCCATTTTTTTACTCTAATACCTATTGCAGCTATTTTGTTTATTTCATTTTTCTGCTTTACCCATATTCCAATATTTTTTGGGTCTGCATTAGAAGTTATTCCGTATTCTTTTAAAATTTCTATAATAGTCTCTTCAATCTTTCTTACGTATTGTTTAATATTTCTCTCTTTAAGTTCGTATACAAAGTAAACAATTTTTTGACCATCTCCATGATAAGTCCATTGCCCACCGCGATTTGTATTAAATGTGGGATATTTATTCTTATCTATTAAATCTTGATTTTTCGCAGATGTGCCAGCGGTATAAATATTAGGATATTGAAGAATCCACAAAAGATTATTATTTTTTTTTTCTAAAATGCCTAAAATTCTTTCCTCCATAAAAGCGATAGAGGATGGATAATCTTCAGGTTTTTTGCTGATTTTTATATCCAGATTCATTATAAGCGATTAATTATTAAAATTTAACAATGTCAAATATTAATCAAAATAACATTCAGCAAACATTTGATGTATCTAGTGAATTTATTGAAGATTTAAAAAAATCCTTAGAAGCTAAAAACTATTCCCAAATTAATAGAATTTTAAAAGATTTTCACCCATCTGATATTGCTGAAATTATTTCTAATCTTCCAACAGATGAAAGGTTTCAATTAGTATCCTCTAAAGTTATTGAGCTACCGCCTGAAATCTTTGTTGAATTTAACGATGAAGTTCAACGTGAGATTCTAAACAAACTTTCCTCTGACTATATTGCCAAAATTATTAATGGTCTTGAATCGGATAATGCTATTCAAATTATCACTTCTTTAGAAGAAGATAAAAAAATAGAAGTTTTTGAGAAAATTCCTAGAGAAAATAAAAAAATTATTGAAGAAATTTTAAAGATTTATCCAGAAGATTCTGCAGCTCACTTGATGCAAAGAGAGTATGCTTCCGTTCCTCAAAATTGGACCGTAGGGCAAACTATTGATTATTTAAGAGATACTAGTGACCTACCACAGGAATTTTTACTTATCTTTATTGTAAATCAAGAAAATAAACTAATTGGTTCAGTTCCTTCCTCTAGAGTTTTAAGAAGTTCAAGAGAAGCAGATATGCAAAGTATTATGAACGAATATAAATTTTTTATATACGGTAGCATGGATAAAGAGGAAGTAGGTAACTTGTTTGAACAATATAATTTAGTTTCCGCTCCAGTGGTTGACAAGAATAACCATTTAATTGGAATGATTACAGCCGATGACGTTATTACCGTTGTAAAAGAAGAGACAGAAGAGGATGCTTTAAAACTTGTTGGGGTACAAGATGAAGAAATTACGGATAGTGCACTTAAAATTACTCAAAAAAGATTTGTATGGTTATTTATTAATTTATTAACTGCAATCTTGGCATCTTACTGTATTGGTTTTTTTGATGGTAATATTCAAAGAGTAGTAGCTCTCGCTGTTTTAATGCCAATTGTTGCATCCATGGGTGGAAACGCAGGAACCCAAACATTAACTGTAACTGTAAGATTGTTAGCTACTCAGGATCTTATATCTCAAAACATGAGCAAAATTATAACTAAAGAATTCATCGTAGGTTTTTTCAATGGAGTTTTGTTTGCACTAGTTTCAGCGGTTATTGTTTATTTATGGTTTAACGATTTTAAACTTTCAATTTTAATTGCCGTTGCGATGGTCATCAATATGACAGTTGCTGGAATTTCAGGAATTTTAATACCAGTATTTTTGGATAAAATAAAAATTGACCCAGCAATAGCATCAAGCGTATTTGTAACAACAGTTACAGATGTTGCTGGATTTGTATCTTTCTTAGGCCTTGCAGGCTTAGTTTTTGGATTTTAGCCTTCCAAATAATTCCCAGCTTCCTAAATATTAAATATTATCTATTAGTCTTATTTTGCTTATATAAAATGCGATGAATATTTTAGAATGTTTGTTGATAGATTTGCTTCTTGATAAATTATTAAAATTACAATTTTCAACATAGTCATATTTAATATGATTATTATTTAAAAAATTTAATATAACTTTTTTATTAAACTTTTTACCGAGGTAATTATTTTTATATTTTTTAATAAATTGATATACTTTTGAAGCAAAATTAATTTCTCTTACATTCAAACGAGCATTTCTTGAAGAAAGAGCTAAACCATTTTTTTCACGTACCGTATCACACTCAATAACTTTAGTAGGAATTTTATTAATACGAATATAATCAGCTATTATTCTTAGTTGCTGGTAATCTTTTTTTCCTAAAAAAAGTTTATGAGATGGAACAATATCAAGAAGCTTCTCTATAACATTTAAAACTCCTTTAAAATGACCCTTTCTATGAATATTTTCCATAATGTTTTTTATTTTTGGATATATTTTTTTTTTAGTTTTCCAGGAATAAACCTCTTTAAAATTTGGAACGTATAAATAATCGACTTTATTTTTCTTACATATTCTCAAATCTTTTTTTAAGTTGGACGGGTATTTTTTTAGATCTTTTTTATTATTAAATTGCTTTGGGTTTAAGAAAATACTCACCACAGTTTTTTTACACAAAGATTTTGATTTTTTTATTAGTGATATATGACCTTTATGTAAGGCCCCCATGGTGGGTACAAATCCAACACTTTTTTGACTCAATAGAAATTTATTAATTTGATTAGATTTTTTAAAGATTTTCATTTAATACAATTATATGATCAAGGAAGCTATTATACCATTGGCAGGATTAGGTACAAGAATGCTGCCATTATCTAAATCTATTCCCAAGGAACTATTGCCATTAGGAAAAATTTCGATTTTAGAGCATATTTTAAATGAATGTACCTCTGCTGGAATTAAAAAAATAATATTAGTTATTTCAAAAAAAAAAGATCTCATTAAAAACTATTTTCAAAAAGACTATCTTTTAGAAAAAAAGGTAAATAAAAATAAAAATTTATTACAAAGCTTAAGAAATATTAATTCTTTAAATAGTAAAATTAAATTTGTGTATCAAAACTCACCTAAAGGATTAGGGGATGCAGTTTTGAAATGTAAATCAGTAATAAAAAGCGAATATTTTTTATTAGTTTTACCCGATGACATTGTAATTAATTCTAACTGTTCATCCGAATTAGTAAAATTAAACTATAAAACAAAATCATCGATTATTGCTTTGAGAAAAGTTCCAAAAAATCAATTGAATAGATACGGAATAGTTAAAATAAATAAAAAAAATCAAATTTCTAAAATGATAGAAAAACCTAAAATTAATGAAGCTCCTTCAAAATTTGCGATCATTGGTAGATACATATTAAATAAAAATATTTTTAATTTTTTATCTAAAACTAAAAAAGGTAAACTTGGTGAAGTTCAAATTACAGACAGCCTTAATAAAATGATTGCAAATGAAGATTTTTATGGATGCAAGTTTAAAGGTAAATATTTAGATTGTGGTACTATTGAAGGTTATATTAAATCATTTAAAACAATAAACTCATAGAATGAAAATTTGTTTTGTCGGTACAGGATATGTTGGTCTAGTTTCTGGTGTTTTATTTTCAGATTTTGGAAATCATGTAATATGTGTTGATAACGATCCATCTAAAATAGAAAAGCTACAGAATGGTATCATTCCTATTTTTGAACCAGGTTTAGAAGAACTTGTTCAAAAAAATTATGCATCTGGAAGATTAAGTTTTACAACTAATATTTCTGATGCAATTAAAAAATCAGATATTATTTTTATTGCTGTTGGCACTCCTACCGCAAAAGATGGAACTTCTGCTGATTTAAAAAATGTATTTAAAGTTGCTGAAATTATTTCTAAAAATTTGAACAAATATAAAATCATTATTACCAAGTCTACCGTGCCAGTAACTACCGGTGACAAAGTTGAGTCTATTATTGGTAAAAGAAATAAAAAAAATAAATTTGATGTGGTTTCAAACCCTGAATTTTTAAGAGAAGGGGAAGCAATCAGAGATTTTAGATACCCAGATAGAGTGGTAATTGGCTCCAATAACTTAAAAAAAACACAACCGGTATTAGAAGAGCTTTATGAGCCCATTATAAAAAAGGGTGGAAAATTTATAGCTGTAAAAAGAAGAAGTGCAGAATTAATCAAATATGCAGCCAATGCCTTTCTTGCTACTAAGATTACATTCATTAATGAGATTTCAAATCTATGTGAAGAAGTAGGTTGCGATATAGAAGATATAGCAATCGGTATCGGCTCAGACCAAAGAATTGGATCTAGGTTTTTAAGAGCTGGTCCTGCTTATGGAGGATCATGTTTTCCAAAAGATACCAGAGCATTAGCTAAAACTGCCGATTTATTTAAAACTAATTTATCAGTAGTAAAATCTGTAATTCAAAGCAACGAGAAAAGAAAAGAATTAATGTCTAAAAAAATATTAAATTTATTAAAAAAACATAAGGGTAAAAGAATTGGTTTTTTAGGAGTAACATTTAAAGCAAATACTGATGATATGCGAGAAACACAGTGTTTAAAAATAATACCTAAGCTTTTAAAAAAATCTATTTCTTTAAGTTATTATGATCCAACTGGTCCAAAAAAAGAGCTTAAAAAAATTAAATTTTTAAAATCGGCAGATGAAATTATTAAAAACAATGATCTCATTGTTATTCATACCGAATGGGATGAATTTAGAACTTTATTTTTTAAAAAATCTAAGATTAATAAAAGAATTGTAATTTTTGACATGAGGAATCTATACAAAAGTAATGATATTTTAAATAAAAAAATAAAATATTATTCTATTGGTAGATCTCTAAATGTCTAAAAAATTAGAAAATATAACAAAAATCAAAACTAAATCAAAAACCTCCACACCAAAATTTTATAAAGTTTTTTTATTAAATGATGATTTTACAACTATGGATTTTGTTGTTAGAATTTTAATGATGTTTTTTAATAAAAATTATTCAGATGCTTACGACTTAATGATGAAAATTCATCAAACAGGATCTGCTTTGTGCGGAGTTTACCCAAAAGATACTGCGCTTACGATACAAAATAAAATTCATAGTTATGCGTTTAAATTTGGTTACCCATTAAAATGTAAAATTGAGGAATAATGGCTACTTTTACAAAATCATTAGAAAAATCTATTTCAGATGCGTTTAAATTAGCATCAGATAAAAAACATCAGTATGTAACTTTGGAGCATTTATTATTTACTCTTTTAGATGAGGTGGATGCTTCGAATGTAATGAAAGCGTGTCATGTTGATGTTGATTTATTAAAAGAGAATTTAGAGTCTTATATCGATAATGAATTAAAAAATATTATTAGCTCAAATAAAGAAGCAGAACCCCAACCAACTGCAGGTTTTCAAAGAGTTATACAAAGATCTATTGTTCACGTTCAGTCATCAGGAAAAAATGAGGTAACCGGAGCAAATATTTTAGTATCTTTGTTTGCAGAAAGGGAAAGTCACGCTACTTACTTTTTACAAGAACAAGAAGTAACTAGATATGACGTTGTAAACTTTATATCTCATGGAGTTACTAAAATTAAAAGCTTTAGTTTTGCTGAAAATATTACTACTGATCCGAAAGTTGATATCAAGACTACACAAAAAACATCTTTAGACACTTATTGTGTAAATCTAATTAAAAAAGCATCTAGTAACAAAATAGATAATTTAATTGGAAGAACAGAAGAGATTGAGAGAATGATTCAAATTCTTTCAAGAAGAACTAAGAATAATCCATTGCTAGTTGGCGAACCAGGGGTTGGAAAAACTGCAATTGTAGAGGGTCTTGCTTATAAAATTTATAAAAATGAAGTGCCAGAGCCAATGAAACAATCTACAATTTTTTCTTTAGATCTTGGTATGCTTTTAGCGGGCACTAGATATCGAGGTGATTTTGAAGAAAGATTAAAATCAATTATCACTGACATAGAAAAAAACGAAAAGTTCATACTTTTTATTGATGAAATTCACACCTTGATAGGTGCAGGATCTACCTCCGGAAATTCAGTTGATGCTGCTAATATGCTTAAACCGGTTCTCCAATCTGGTAAAATTAAATGCATAGGCTCGACAACTTTTACAGAATTTCGATCAAGTTTTGAAAAAGACAGAGCTTTACAAAGAAGGTTTCAAAAAATTGATATACAGGAGCCTAAAATTGATGAGGCTTACAAGATTTTATTTGGTCTTAGATCTAAGTATGAGACATTTCATAATGTAAAATATTCAGATGAAGCAATCAGGGCAGCGGTAGATTTATCCAGTAAATACATAGGAAATAAAAAACTTCCTGATAAAGCAATAGATATTATTGATGAATTAGGTGCTCGCGAGTCTTTAAAAGCAAAAGAGTTAAAAAAAGAAATTCTAGGTGAGGAGGATATTGAGGAAATTATTTCAAAAATGACTAAGATTCCTCAAAAAAACATTTCTTCTAAAGATCGTTTTTATTTAAGAGATTTATCTAAAAATTTACAAAGACTAATCTATGGACAAAACCATGCTATCGAAGCGCTTTGTGCTTCTATCAAACTTTCAAGATCTGGTCTTAGAAGCCCTGACAAAACTATTGGAAGCTACTTATTTAATGGTCCAACTGGTGTTGGAAAAACAGAACTAGCAAAACAGTTGGCTATTATTTTAGGAGTAGAATTAATACGATTTGATATGTCAGAGTTTTCAGAAAAACATACTATTTCAAAATTAATTGGCGCCCCTCCAGGATATGTAGGTTTTGATCAAGGTGGACAACTTTCAGAATCTGTTGAAAAAAATCCATATGCAGTTTTATTAATTGATGAAATTGAAAAAGCTCATCCAGATATTTTTAATATTCTCTTACAAATTATGGATTATGGAAAATTAAAAGATCAAAATGGAAGAAGTGTAGATTTTAGAAATGTCATATTAATTATGACAAGCAATATTGGTGCTGCTGAGTTAGAAAAAAATAAAGTAGGCTTTACTTCTGAAAAAAATGATAAAATAGACCCTGAAACATTAAATAAATTTTTTAGTCCTGAATTTAGAAACCGAATAGATTCTATCATCAATTTTAACCGTTTAGATAAAAAAGTTATAAAAATGATTGTAAGCAAATTTATTCTTGAACTAGAAACTCAATTAAGCGCAAGGCATATTACTATTGAGCTTAATGATGATGCAAATGAACTTATTTGTAAATTAGCTTATTCAGAAACGATGGGTGCAAGACCCATAGGTAGATATATTGATGAGCATATTAAGAAACCTTTAGCCGATGAAATTATACATGGAAAATTAGTGGATGGAGGTTTTGTTAGCGTTGCCGCTAAAAGCGACAAACTAATTTTTGAATATAAAAAAAATAAAAAATTCGAAAAAAAATCTAAAACTTTAAAAGTATAATTAAATTTCAAATATTGTTTCGATTTCAACTGCCGCATCCAAAGGTAAGGATGACGCTCCAATTACCACTCTAGAATGTTTTCCTTTTTCACCAAATATTTGAACTAAAATATCAGAAGCCGCATTTAATAATTTTGGGTGTTCCGTAAAAGATGGATCGCAGTTTATATAACCTGTAATTTTTACGCATTTTTTTACTTTATTTAAATCTCCCGTTGCTTTTTGTAGATGTCCCAAAGCATTTAAAATACAGTATTGCGCAGCCTTTTTACCCTCTTCAATATTTAAGTTTTTACCAATTTTTCCTTTGATAAGATTGCCATTTTTATCAATGGGTAATTGGCCAGAGATATAAATTAAGTTGTTTACTATGTTATAAGCTACATAGTTTCCGACAGGATCTGGAGCTTTAGGAATTTCAATGTTATTTTTTTTTAAAACTTCTTCTATTTTCATTTTTTACTTTTCTTTTTTGTCTTGTCATATTCAATTCTTTTTTCAATGTATTCTAATGCTTCTTCCATGGTTATTTCATTTGGATCTTTATCTTCAGGAATAGTAGCATTAATAGATTTATATTTGATATAAGGACCATATTGTCCCTTCATTACCTTAACTGGTTTTTTATCTACTGGATGTTCACCTAGAGATTTAATTTCATTTGAAGATCTTCTTCCAGGTTTTGCTTCCGCAATTAATGTGATTGCTTTGTTTAAACCGATAGAGAATATGTCCTCTGGACTTTCTAAAGTAGACGATTTATTTCCACTTTTTACATAAGGACCATATCTTCCATTATATAAAACAATATCATCATTAGTATCAGGATATTTTCCTAAGTTTCTTGGTAGAGAGATTAGGTATCTAGATTTTTCTAAATCGATACTTTCTAAATTTAATCCTTTTGGAATGGTAAAATTTTTTAATTCTTTTTCATCATTGCCTACTTGTAAATAAGGTCCAAATCTTCCCTTTTTTAAGAAAATTTTTCTTCCATCCTCGGATAAACCAATTTCTTTTGGTTCAGCCATAAAATCTTGTTCGGCTGCTTTAATTTTAGATAAGGGTCTTGTAAATTTACATTCTGGATATTTTGAGCAACCAATAAATGCTCCAAATCTTCCAACTTTAAGGCTTAGCTCACCACCGCAATTACATTTTTTGTCAATTTCATTATTTTCATTTTTATTAAAAATAACTTCTCCTAAGCTTTCGTTTAGCATATCCAGGATAGTTCTAGTTCTTAGTTCTTTTACTTCATTGACATTAGAAATAAACTGAGTCCAAAATTGACTCAAAACATCAACCCACTTTATTTTACCTGAAGTAATATCGTCTAGACTTTCTTCAAGTTGTGCTGTGAAATTATAATCTACATATTTTGTAAATAATTTATCCAAAAATGCTGTAATTAATTTTCCTCTATCAGTTGGAAAAAATCTTTTATTAATTAATTCAACATAATTTCTAGTAGACAAAACAGATATAATACTTGCGTAAGTAGATGGTCTGCCTATCCCCAATTCTTCAAGTTTTTTAACTAGACTAGCTTCACTATATCTTGGTGGAGGTTCTGTAAAATGCTGTTCGTCTAAAATATTATTTAATTTTAAAGATTCATTTTTTTCTATATTTGGAATTAAATTGTCATCTTCCTCTGAATCTTCTTTTTTTTCATCTTCTTCCTTAATGTCTTGGTATAGTTTTAAAAAACCATCAAATTTTTGAACTGATCCATTTGCTTTAAAGATGGTTGATTTATTTGCATTAGATATTTCAATAGAAGTTCTTTCAAATTCTGATGACTCCATTTGAGATGCAACTGTCCTATTCCATATTAACTCATACAATCTTAGTTGATCTCTATCTAACACTCCTTTTAATGAGTCTGGATTTCTAGAAATATCTGTAGGTCTTATGGCCTCATGGGCTTCTTGAGCGTTTTTTGCTTTTTTACCTGAGTAGTTTCTAATTTCATTAGGAAGATAATTTTTTCCATAATTATCAGTGATATAATTACGACAATCAGTGATAGCTTCATTGGATATTTGAGTTCCATCTGTTCGCATATAAGTAATTAGACCAACCGTATCTCCTTCGATATCAATGCCTTGGTATAATCTTTGAGCTATTTGCATTGTTCTAGAGGCTCCAAAGCCTAATTTTTTAGAAGCCTCTTGCTGCATGGTTGAAGTTGTAAAAGGAGCGTATGGGTTTCTTTTATATGGCTTTGTTTCAATATTTGTAACAGTGTAATTGTCAGAATGGATTATATTTAAGACTTTTTGAACATCTTCTTTTGTTTTAAAAGAAAATTTTTCAACTTTATTAGAGCTAAATGTATTAAGCTTACCTTTTAAATCTTTTTGCTCTTTAGTTTTAAATATTACATTTATCGACCAGTACTCTTCAGGTTTAAATAGTTCAATTTCATTTTCTCTTTGTGCAATTAATTTTAAAGCAACAGATTGTACTCTTCCTGCAGATTTTGATCCTGGCAGTTTAGTCCATAGAATGGGAGAAATATTAAATCCTACTAAATAATCTAACGCTCTTCTTGCCATATAAGCATCAACCAGTTCAGGGTTAATGTCTCTTGGATTGTCTATTCCATTTTGAACAGCTTTTTTTGTAATTTCATTAAATACAACTCTTTCGACTTTTTTTCCTTTTAGAAGTTTTTTATCATCTAAAATTTCTTTCACATGCCAAGCAATTGCCTCTCCTTCGCGGTCAGGGTCGGTTGCCAATATGATTTTGTCCGCATCTTTTGCGGCATCTGTTATTTCTTTTAGATGTTTTTTAGAAGAAGTATCAATTTCCCAAATCATTTTGAAATTATTTTCAGTATCTACGGAGCCATTTTTAGACGGAAGGTCACGAATATGACCAAAACTAGCAAGAACTTTGTAATCAGAACCTAAGTATTTATTAATTGTTTTTGCTTTTGCCGGACTTTCTACAATGACTAAATTCATAAAAGAAAATTAAGTTGCAGAAAAAAGTTCAATTGTCAATTTTATACAATCTTATTATGGAATATTCTTTGAATATCTAGGGTTTTATTTTACTTTCTTCGCCAGAAATCAGTCTTTTAATATTTTCTCGGTGAGTGAATACGCTAAAAATAAAAAAGAAAAACATCAAATAAATAAAATTTTTATCAAATATAAAAACCGAAAGTATAAATGTTAAAAAAAAAGCAATCAAAGCTGACAGGGAAGATATTCTAAATAATTTAGCAACTATAGCCCAGACGATTATAAAGAATAAAAAAACTTGATAATTGATAATTAAAACCCCTCCTAAGAAAGTGGCAACACCTTTACCTCCTTTAAATTTTAACCAAATTGGAAAAATATGGCCAACATAAACCAAGATAAAAGATATGTAAGTATATTCAGATTTAAACTTTTCTGTAATCCATACAGCCAAGGATCCTTTGGCTATATCTAAAAATAAAGTAAGAGCTGCAACTTTTTTATTTCCAGTTCTTAGAACATTTGTAGCGCCAATATTTCCAGAACCAATTTTTCTGATATCCCCTAAATTAAATAATTTGCTCAAAATTAGACCAAAAGGAATACTTCCCAAGAGATATGAGTAAATGATTATAAGAGAAAGATCTTTCATAACTTATTCTTCAAATACAAGTTTTCCGTTAAGATAAGTTCTAGTAACTTTTCCCTGTAATTTTTTATTTTCGATGCTGGTATTTTTAGATTTTGATTTAATATTTTCTTTTTTAACTACCCAAGGTTTATCAAGATCCAGCACTGCAATATCTGCCGGATATCCTTTGTCTAATGAGCCGGCTTTAATATTGAAAATTTTAGCAGGATTTTCTGTAAGACACTGAATAATTTTTTTTAATGGTAAAGATTTATTATGATAAAGCTCTAAGCTTAATGAAAGAAGCGTTTCTATACCGCAAGCTCCAAATGCAGCCTGATCAAAAGTAATTCTTTTAGACTCCTCGTCTTCAGGTTTGTGATCAGAAGCAATGACATCTACAAGATTATTTTTTATTCCTTCAATTAAACTTAATCTATCATCTTCTGTTCTTAGAGGAGGGGACAATTTAAGGAATGTTCTAAAATCCCCTATGTCATTTTCGTTTAAGGATAAGTTATTAATAGATACTCCAGTTGAAAATTTTAAATTTTTAGATTTCCATTCCTTAATTATGTTTAAAGATTCTTTTGATGATAATGTCGCAATGTGGTATCTCGATTGATATTGGTTTAACAATCTTAAATCTCTTTCAATCAGTATATGTTCAGCACTAGCTGGTATTCCTTTAAGACCTAGTCTGGTTGCGATTAAACCTGAATTAATAAGCCCATTTTTTGATAACTGGTTATCTTGTGGAAATTGAATTATCAAAGCATCTTGATTTTTTCCGTAATTGAATATTTTATCCATTACATTATTATTCTCGATAGACTTAGTTCCATCCGTAAAACCAATGGCACCTCTCATTTTTAAAAGTCCAAACTCAGTAATGTCGCTTCCATCAGTATTTCTTGTTAAACTCGCTAACGGATAAATTTTAAGGGTAGATTTTTCTTTTGCTCTTCCGATCATAAAATCTAGTGTTGATACATTATCTATGATTGGATTGGTATTTGGCATAGTAACTGCTGATGTTACCCCACCAGATAAAGCAGCTTCACTTAAAGTTCTAAAGTTTTCTTTATATTCATAGCCAGGTTCGCCAACAAATACTCTGGAGTCAATAATTCCAGGGATTGCAATTTTATTTTTTAAGTCTGTAGTTTTGATTTGGCCAAGATTTTCTTTGTTTACTTTTTTTCCAATTTCCTCGATAAAACCGTTTTCATTGATTAAAATTCCACCTTGTTCATCTATATTGTTTTTTGGATCTATAATTCTGCAATTGATTAAAGCTTCTTTCATGAATTATTTTCCATTAAAATTTTTAAACAAGCCATCCTTACCGCAACACCCATTTCTACCTGCTGAATGATGATGCTTCTGTTTATGTCATCTGCTAAATTTGCATCAATCTCAACACCTCGGTTCATGGGACCAGGATGCATAATTAACGCATCATCTTTTGCAAATTTTATTTTTTTATAATCTAAGGCAAAAAATTCATAATATTCTCTAGTAGAAGGAACGTAGGATCCATCCATTCTTTCTGTCTGCATCCTAAGCATCATAATAATGTCTGAGTTTTTAAGACCTTGTTCCATATCGGTATAAGCTTTAACACCTAGTTGTTCGATATTTTTTGGCATTAATGTAGATGGAGCAACCACTCGAACTTCTGCACCTAGCATAGTTAAAATATAAATATTGGATCTTGCTACTCTTGAATGCATGATGTCACCACAGATAGTGATAACCAAACCTTCAATCTTTCCTTTTTTAGATTTAATGGTCATAGCATCTAATAATGCTTGAGTAGGGTGCTCTCTTTTTCCATCACCCGCATTAATTACTGAGCAATTTACTTTTTGAGATAATAAATTTGCAGCACCGGAGTCCTGATGTCTTATCACTAGAATATCTGGATGCATTGCATTTAAGGTCATCGCAGTATCGATTAGCGTTTCCCCTTTTTTAATGGATGAATTTAAAACATTCATATTCATCACATCTGCACCTAGTCTTTTTCCTGCTAGTTCAAATGAACTGAGTGTTCTTGTCGAATTTTCAAAGAAAAGATTGATTTGAGTTTTTCCTTTTAAAATATCTAATTTTTTTGAAGATTTTCTATTTAGCTCAACAAACGCTAAACTTTCATCAAGAATGTAGTTAATTTCGGGAATAGATAAATCTTGGATACCTAAAAGGTGCTTGTGATTAAATTTAACAGCTTGTTTGGATTTAAGTAAAGCCATTAAAACCAGCTCTATAGGCTGTTTCGACTTTTATATCAAGCTAATTGTTTAAATAATCCAAGTAGCCTTGGAGAATAAATGCAGCTGCGTTTTCGTCTAATTTTTTAGTTTTTTTTGAAGTGTTAATTTCAAGTTTTTCCATGCTTTTAAAAGCACCTTCAGATGAAAGTCTTTCATCCCACAAAGTAATTGGAAGCTTTGTAACTTTTGAAATATTTTGTGCAAAGTCTCTTGCAGATTGAGATCTTGGACCTAAAGATCCATCCATATTAATAGGATTTCCTATCACAATCCCTTTGACACTGTAATCAAGTATAATTTTATTTAACTCTTCAATGAATTTTTTAAACTTTTTTATTACAATGGTTTTGTTAGGTGTTGCAATTTTTTGAGAAGGATCGCTCACTGCGATACCAATATTTTTGTCTCCAGGATCTATTCCTAATATTCTATAATTTCTTTCTACTCTCTTAGAAAATTCTTGATTATCGTAAAGGTTGCTAGTTTCCATGAAAGTGTTATTTTACCGAAAATTTTTAACAAAGTCTAATGTCAATTACAAAACAAACAGTAAAAAAAATTTCAAAACTAGCGCGTATTGCTTCAAATGAAAAATTTGAAGAGTCGATGATAAAAGATTTAAATTCAATTTTAAAATTTGTGGATCAATTAAATGAATTAAAAATTGATAACGTCGAACCTTTAGCTTCGGTAGTAAATCAAGAACTCATTCAAAGAGAAGACAAAATTGAAATGAAAAATACAAAAGAGGATATTCTTTCTAATTCTCCTGAAAAAAACACCGATTTTTATGTTGTTCCAAAAGTAATAGAATAAATGTCTGAAATTTATCAATTATCTTTATGTGAACTAGTAGACAAAATCAAAAAAAAAGAAATTTCATGTTTAGAAGCAACCAGGTCTTATGTAGATCGTTCTAAAAAATCAAAAAAGTTAAACTGTTACAATGAGGAAACTTTTGAGAACGCTTTAAATAAAGCTAAATATTTAGATAATAATTTTAATCCAAATTTAAAATTATTAGGCGCACCTATTGCGGTTAAAGATTTATTTTGTACGAAAGATGTACAAACAACTGCATCTAGTAAAATTCTTAAAGGTTTTATTCCTAAATACGAATCTACAGTTACTTCTAAACTTTGGAATGAGGGCTCTGTACTTTTAGGTAAATTAAATTGCGATGAATTTGCAATGGGCTCATCCAATGAAACTAGTTTTTTTGGAAATGTTATAAATCCATATAAAAATAATAAAGACTTAGTACCAGGCGGATCTTCAGGGGGTTGCTCATCTGCGGTTGCTGCTAATATTACTTCCGCAACTGTTGGAACTGACACCGGTGGATCTATTAGACAGCCCGCTTCTTTTACGGGTATTGTTGGATTAAAACCCACTTACGGAAGATGTTCTAGATGGGGGATAGTTGCTTTTGCTTCTTCATTAGACCAAGCAGGACCCATGACTAAAAATGTAAGAGATTCTGCTTTAATGCTAGAGGTCATATCTGGTCACGACCTTAAAGATTCAACTTCAGCAAAACTACCAAATGAAAATTTTAGTAAAAAAATAAATTCAAATATTAAAGGTTTAAAAATTGGAATACCAAAAGAATACAAAGTAGATGGCATGCCTAAAGAAATTCAAGAGTTATGGGACAAAGGTATCAACCTTTTGAAAAAACTTGGAGCAGAAATTAAAGAAATATCGCTTCCCCATACTAAATACGCATTACCTACGTATTATATTATTGCACCAGCAGAAGCCTCGTCTAACCTAGCAAGATATGATGGCGTTAGATATGGTTTTAGGAAAGAAGGTAAGGATTTAATAGAAATGTACGAAAACACTAGAGCGGAAGGTTTTGGCAGTGAAGTTAAAAGAAGAATTTTAATTGGAACATATGTTTTGTCCTCAGGTTATTATGATGCCTATTATTTAAAGGCTCAAAAAATAAGAAATCTAATCAAAAAAGATTTTGATGACGCTTATAAGTCAGTAGATAGCATTCTTACTCCAACTGCTCCATCTTCAGCCTTTGCTATCGGTGAGAAAACAGATGACCCAGTTTCTATGTATTTAAACGACGTTTTTACAGTTCCAATCAATCTAGCGGGACTACCTGCAATTTCTATTCCAGCCGGCTATGATAAGAACAATCTTCCATTAGGATTACAATTAGTAGGAAAATCTTTTGATGAGCAGACCATATTAAATGTAGCTTTGGCATTAGAGGAAAATTTACAGTTTAAGAGCAATATAAAAGATTGGTGGATATAGTGAGCGATAAAGTTTTTGATTATTATTTAAAAGGTGAAAAATCAGAATACGAAGTGGTAATAGGATTAGAGGTTCATGCGCAAGTACTATCAAATTCAAAACTTTTTTCTCCATCCGCTACAAAATTCGGTGCCGAACCGAATTCTCAAGTTAGTCTAGTAGATGCGGCAATGCCTGGAATGCTTCCTGTTATAAATAAATTTTGCGTGGAACAAGCGATTAAAACTGGCCTAGGTCTTAATGCAAAAATAAATCCATACTCTATTTTTGACAGAAAAAATTATTTTTATGCCGATCTTCCGCAAGGCTATCAAATTTCACAATATAAATATCCAGTGGTAGGTGAGGGAAAAGTTATTTTAGATATGCCATACGGAACCAAAGAGATTGGTATTGAAAGACTACATCTAGAACAGGATGCCGGGAAAAGTATACACGATCAGGACCCAATCAGTTCATTTGTAGATCTTAACAGATCAGGAGTTGCTCTTATGGAAATAGTAAGCAAACCTGACTTGAGATCTCCAGAGGAGGTAAGTTCTTACATTAAAAAACTTCGATCTATCATGAGATATTTAAATACTTGTGATGGGAATATGGAAGAAGGTTCTTTGAGGGCTGACGTTAACGTATCTGTTAGAAAAAAAGGAGATACTTCTTTTGGCACAAGATGTGAAATAAAAAATGTAAACTCAATTAAATTTATTCAACAAGCTATTGAATATGAAGCTAGAAGGCAAATTGAGTTAATTGAAGAAGGTAAAAAAATTGATCAAGAAACAAGATTGTTTGATACTAAAAAACAAGAAACTAGATCCATGAGAAGCAAAGAAGACGCTCATGATTATAGATATTTTCCAGATCCTGATTTATTACCTTTAAAATTAGAGTTAAGTTATATTGAGAAAATAAAAAAAGAACTTCCAGAGTTACCAGATCAAAAAAAACAAAGATTAATTTCTGAATATAAGCTTTCAAATTATGAGGCTAGTGTTTTAATTTCTGAAAAAGCTATTTCGGATTATTATGAAGAAGTAGCAAAAAATTCTGATCCGAAACTAGCAGTGAATTGGTTAATGGTAGAATTATTTGCCGTTCTAAATAAACAAGGAAAAGATATTGAACAAAGCCCAGTAAGCGCTAAAAATTTATCTACCCTTGTAAAACTAATAAAAGATGGAACTATTTCCGGTAAAATTGCCAAAACTGTATTTGAAGAAATGATCGTAAACGATCAAGATCCTTCTAAAATTATTAATGAGAAGGGTTTAAAGCAATCTTCAGATCCAAAAGAAATTGAAAAGGTTATCGAAAAAGTCCTAAGTCAAAATCAAGATAAAGTTACTGAATATAAATCTGGTAAAGATAAATTATTTGGATTTTTCGTTGGTCAGGTGATGAAAGAAATGAAAGGAAAAGGAAATCCTGGAATCATCAATGACACATTAAAGAAAAAACTAAGTTAAAGTGTTTAGAAAATTAATCCCTTCAGAAGAGTTAGATCAATATATTTATAATTACGGAATTAATGAGACTATTATAGAAAAAGAACTTCGAGAGTATAATTCAAAAAATTTTAGCAAAACTTCACATATACAAATAGGACCAGATTCATCCGAAATATTAAAAATTTTAATCAAAATAGGAAATGTTAAAAACATCTTAGAACTAGGAACTTATCTTGGTTATAGCACTTTGGGTATGGCTTTAGCTTTACCTGCTAATGGGAAAATAACAACAATAGATAAAGATGAAAAAACAACCGGTGTAGCAAAAACTTTTTGGAGTAAAGCCAAAGTAGATGATAAAATTAAGTTAATTCTAGGGGATGTAATTAAAGAAATTAATCAATTAAATGAAAAGTTTGATATGATTTTTTTAGATATTGGAGCTTCCAAATACATCGCATGTTATGAAAAATGCAAATCTTTACTAACCGAAAATGGTTTTTTAGTCATAGATAATGTTTTATGGCGGGGCAAAGTTGTTAATGAAAATAAAAGTGATGACAAATTAAATAAAATAAAAGAGTTTAATCAGCATGTAAAAAATGATAATTATTTTGAAATTTCATTAATTTCCATAGGCGATGGGATGATGTTATGCAAAAAGAAAATTACGAAGTAATTAGTTTTTATAAATTTTGTCCTATTGAAGCAATCGAGGACTTAAGGATTGCCTTTAAAAAAAATCTTATTGATCATAATTTAAGAGGAACGATTATTTTATCAAATGAGGGAATTAATGGAACCATATCTGGAAAAATTGGTTTTTTTGAACAATTTAAAAATTTTTCATTTCAAATCTTAAAAATTAAAAATTTTGATGTTATGAATAAATCCATATCCTCATTTATTCCTTTTAAAAGACCCAAAGTTAAAATTAAAAAAGAGGTAGTGCCTATTGAAAAAAATTTATCAAAAAGAGAGGGAAATCATATCAAAGCAAAAGATTGGAATGATTTTATATCCAGAGAAGATGTAATATTAATAGATGTTAGAAAACCATTTGAGTATCAAATCGGATCTTTTGATGGAGCGATTAATCCAATGATTAATAATTTTAGAGAATTTAAAAAATATTTTTCAAATGATTTTGTCAGAAAAAATAATAAAAAACTTGCGATATTTTGTACTGGCGGAATTCGTTGTGAAAAGGCAGCTAATCATTTGAACGACCTTGGCATGAAGGAAGTTTATCAATTAGAAGGCGGGATTTTGAATTATTTAGATAATATTGAGGAAAAAGAGAGTAAGTGGAATGGAGAATGCTATGTCTTTGATCAAAGAGTTGCAGTTGGTCATAAATCAAAGCAGGGTAGTTACACTATGTGTTACGGTTGTAGATTGCCGATAAATGATCAAGATAAACAATCTTACAAATATGAAGAAGGCGTTTCTTGTCCTAAATGCTATGATACATTATCCCTTGATCAAAAAAAGAGATTTGCTATGAGACAATCAAATATGGAGCGTGAGCTAAATAAATGAAAACCGAAATTCCTCATTCAAAAATAGTTATAAGAGAAGATAAAAAATTTATTGAAAAAGACATTTATGATTTTTTTAGAGGAAAAAAAATAATAGCCTTTGCATTACCTGGAGCTTTTACTCCAACATGTTCAGATTATCATTTGCCGGCATACGAAAAGGAATATGATCAATTAAAAAGTTTAGGGATCGATGAAGTTTATTGTATTAGCATGAATGATCCATTTGTAATTGCTCAATGGAAAAAGATATCTAGTACAGAAAAAGTAAAATTTATTCCTGATGGAAATGGCTCATTTACTAAGGATATGGGTATGATTTCCGACAGATCAGCATCAGGCATGGGCTTGAGGTCTTTTCGTTACTCTATGTATGTAGATAATTGCAAAATACAAAAAATTTTCAAAGATGAAGATGGAAAATTTGATGTAAGCGACCCTGGAACCATGATCAAATTTTTAAAAGAAAATAAATAGTTACAAGACTGTTTTAATAGTCCTTGAAAAAAAACATTATAAATTATAAGTATTTCCACAACTTGGTGCCGTGGGAGAGTTGGTTTAATCCAGCGGTTTGCTAAACCGCCGTACGTGTAACAGCGTACCATTGGTTCGAATCCAATCGGCACCGCCAATTACTAATGAAAAAAAATATAATCTCTTTCGGTAAGGTTTTATCAGATTCATTTCAATTCACTTTTTCTAATTTTAACCACAGAATTAAAGAAGCTTTTCCAATTATTTTAATGGTAACAGTACTATTTAATATTTTGAATTATCTAATTTCAAATTCTATTGCTACTAATTTTACCTTAATTTTCTTTTTTATTTTTATTATGATCGTAACAAGTACGATTGGTATTGCTGTTCACGAAGAAATTTTGAGAAATAATAAAATTTCTTTTTTTAATGAATTTTTTTCTTTTAGAAGTATTAAATATTTTATTAATTTTACTATATTAATTTTAATTTCTTTAATTCCCGTTTTTTTTAATTTCTTTTATAAAAAAATTTATTTTGGAACTGTAAAATTTTCATTTATAATTTTTTTGTGGTTTTGTTGTACTTTACTTGCATTAAAATTAATTTTTATACTACCTAAAATTGCAATCGGTAAAAAATTTAGTTATTCAATTAAAGAACTTAATAACGTTGGGTTAAAGCTATTATTTTTATTTATTTTAGTTACTTTAATTTTTTTGGTTCCCTCCATGATGTTTTTATCTGTGCAATTGTCTTTTATGAGCTCATACGGAAAAATATATCCTATTGTTAAGCCATTGTTTGACGTTGGGTCCTTTTATATATCTTATTTGAATTATATTGTAGTTTTTGCAATAATTTCTTATTTTTTTAGAGATTTTTTTTATAAATAATTTTTTCAATATTATTTTCTATTGGTTTTTTTTCTAATACATATTTGTAAACTAATACGTTCTCCATGACTCTTTGAATATAATTTCTAGTTTCGTTAAACGGTATGAGTTCTATCCAGTCGATTGGATCAATTTGATTCTTTCTCGGATCGCCAAATCGTTTAATCCATTTTTTTACTCTATGCGGACCTGCATTATATGCGGCAAACGACATATAGAGGGTATTATCCAATTCTTGGTTAAGAGTGCTTATATAATAAACTCCCAATTTAATATTAAAAAGCTCATCACTTGTTAATTTTTCTCTGCTATAACTTAAACCTGCTTGCTTACTTACGATTTGTGCGGTTCTAGGCATCACTTGCATAAGACCTTTTGCTCCAGCCCAACTATCTGCTTTGCTATCAAATTCACTCTCTTGTCTGATAATTGCTAAAATAACTTCTTTAGGTAATGAATTTACATTGTTTACTTTTGAAGGAGTTTCAATAACTGGATAATTTAATTCTAAAAAATTTATATTTTTATAGGAAGCTTCCTTAGAAATTTGTATAGCATAATCAAGACGATTTACTTTTTGTGATAATTTAGCTGCAAATATTTTTTGTTCATTAGTGGCATCCTCATTACCTAAGAAACGAATAATATCTTTGGAATATTGAGTCTTTTCTAATTCGGAAAGAATTAAAACCGCTTTACTTAAGTCATTTTTTAAAAATTTATTAAAATTTTCCTCTGAAAAATTATAATTATTTTTTATTTTAAAATCGTTTTTTTTAATTTTTGCATAAGCTAATTGACCATAAAAAGTAGTTGTATACTGAGATGCTGTTTCATACCAATTATTTGCGTTTGTTTTTTCTGAGTTTTGTTCATATGCTCTAGCTAACCAGTATGCAGCTCTTGATTTACTTATTGGATAACTAATTTTATTATACATAATAGTGAAATGTTTGATTGCCTCTTTTGGTTTGTTTAGAAATCTTAAAGCTAACCATCCCAAGTGCCATTCTGCCTCAGCTAAAAGTCCAGTCTCTAAAACCCCATGATGGTTTAAAATATCATAAGCTTCAGCAAATTGTTTTTTATCAATTTTTTTTCTAGCTATGATTAATTTTTCTTGAAACCAAAGGTCCGGTTTGACCATTAAAATTGGATCTTTAGGTGCCGAGTTTATTATATCTAACGCTCCATCGTATCTTCCTCTTTTTCTTCTCCATTTAGCTCTATCAAAATTTAAACCAACATCATTTTCAAATACTTTTGGAACTTTCGAAATCGCTTTATCAACCCCATATGATCTTGTCATTAAAGCGAACCTTGCCTCATATAATTCTTTGTGATTCTTGGGAAGATATAGGAGAGTGGGTCTTAATTGTTTTGGATCCTGGTTCCACGCCAAGGTAAATGCTCTTTTAATGAATTGATCGGAGTTTAAAATTGAAGAATATTTTTTTTGTAAGTCTTTAAGTTGCTTTGAACTAAGTTCGGCATCTAAAAAACCCTCCAAGATAAGTTTTTCAGCTTCTTTAATTTTCCCTTGTTTTAAAAAAACTTCCCCAAGTATAATTTTTCCATATCCACTCAAAGGTGGTTGGTTTTTAAAAAAAACTAGAATATCACTCTCTTTAATATTTTTATTATCTATCTTATGCTCAGCTAAATATCGAAGTCTGTTAATTCTTGGCCAATCTTTGTTTAAATTTATGAAATTAAAATATTCATAAAAGCTTGCATTGTTATTTGGCTCTTTTAAATAAAGCCAAGTAACTAATTTTTTTAAAGTTTTATCATTAGTGTTGTTCAGTTCTTTTAAAGCGGTTTCCCATCTTTTTAATTTTATATTACTAAAAATTTTTTGAGCAGAAACAAAGTCTTTCTCGGATAAGTAGTTTGATTTTTTATTTAATTTAGTTTCTAAACTAGGTTTCTTAACAGGAAAAACTGTGTTAGTGATTGAAAATTCTTCAGTATTTTCATTTTTGTTTTTTCCAGTAATTAAATTTTTATCTTCTTTTTTAACTATTTTTTTTTCATTCTTTTTTATCTTTGATTCCTCCTTTTTTGTTACTTGTTTTACCTCTTTTTTTTCCTCTTTAATTTCAGTTAAAAATTTAGGTGTATTTTTTTTATCTGTCTCACTAATAAAATCTAACGGTTTATTTTTGGGAAGTATTAACCTTGCGTAAGTTTCGCTTGTAAAAAAAAACAATGAAAATAATGTCAAAATTACTCTATAAGTATATTTTAATTTCATGATATGAGCTAAATCGATATATATTAAATTATTTAAAATTAAAATGTTTCGTGGATCTATTACAGCGTTGGTTACTCCTTTTAACAATGGGAAAGTTGATTATTCTGCATTTGAAAAATTGATAGAATATCAGATAACCAACGGGACTAATGGCATAGTTCCTTGTGGAACTACAGGAGAATCTCCAACACTAAGTTATGATGAACATAAAAAAATTATAGAGATATCCATTAAAGTTTCAAATAAAAAAATTCCTGTAATCGCTGGAACAGGTTCAAACTCCACTGCAGAAGCGATAGAATTAACTAAGCACGCAGCAAAGGTCGGAGCGGATGCCGCATTAATAGTCACGCCATACTATAACAAACCATCCCAAGAAGGCCTGTATGCTCATTACAAGGCTATTAACGATAAGTGCGATATCCCAATTATTATTTATAATATTCCAGGAAGATGTGTCATTGATATGAGCGTAGATACGATGGCAAGATTGTATGAATTAAAAAACATTATTGGAGTTAAAGATGCTACAGGTGATTTAGATCGTGCCAGTGAGCAAATGAAAAAAATGGGTGAAGAATTTATTATGCTTTCTGGTAATGACGATAATGCTTATGAATTTAATTTAAGAGGTGGCAGAGGATGTATTTCAGTATCAGCTAATGTTGCTCCCAAATTATGTTCAGAATTTCAAAAACTTTCTTTAAGTAATAAAAAGGAGGAAGCCAAAAAAATTTTTGATAAACTTACACCTTTACATGAAGTTTTGTTTATTGAAACCAATCCAGTTCCGACAAAATATTCGCTAAGTTTAATGAATAAAATTACTGAAGAAGTTCGTTTACCATTAGTAACCGCAAAAAAAGAATCAAAAGAAAAAATTAAAAAAGTCCTTAGTAATCTTTCCTTAATTTAATGAATAAGGTAAAAAAAGATGAAAATGTTGTTTGTCAGAATAGAAAAGCATCTTTTAATTATTTTTTTCATGATACTATAGAAGCTGGAATTCAACTACTTGGCCCTGAAGTCAAATCATTAAGATTGGGCAAGGGTAATATCTCGGAATCTTATGCCGTCGATAAATCTGGAGAAATTTTTTTACAAAATTCTTACATACCATCCTATAAAGAGAGTAGTTACAATAACCACGATCCTAGAAGAATAAGAAAGTTACTTTTAAAAAAAAAGGAAATAAATAAAATTTTAGGAAGTATAAACAGAGATAGTTTTACCGTAGTACCGCTTAAGGTATATTTTAATAAAAAGGGTTTAGCCAAAGTTTTGATTGCTATAGCAAAAGGAAAAAAAGATTTTGATAAGCGTCAAACAAAAAAAACTAGAGATTGGAACAGAGACAAATCTAGAGTGTACAGAAAATCTAGTTAATAAATGATAATTTTAGCGTTTGGTTCTAATTTAAAATTTAAAAAAAATTTTCCAAAAGATATTATTACTTTCGCCTATCAAGAACTTGAAAGGAATGAATTAAGAATAATAAAAAAATCTAGCTTTTATGAAACGGAATCCTATCCAAACAAAAATGATCCAAAATTTATTAATTCTGCTGTTGCTGTTCAAACAAGTATCGATCCATTAAATTTATTAAAACTTATTTTAAAAATTGAAAAAAAATTTGGAAGAATTAGATTAAAAAAGAATGAACCAAGAACTCTTGATATAGATATTATTGATTATAATGGAGTTGTTCAAAACTATAATGAAGAACAATATTCTATAAACTTACCACACTCCAAAGCTCAGGATCGCTTATTTGTTCTTTATCCAATATTAGACATAAACCCTAATTGGATTCATCCAATGCTCAATATAGGAATAAAAGATATTTTAAAAAACTTCTCTAAAAATGAATTAAAAAACATTAAAAAAATCGTTGAATAATGTATAATAATATAGATGTTGAATAATTCTCAATTAATTCAAAAAATAAAATCTTATAACCCTTTTTTAGATGAAAAAAAATTAAAAGAGGCTTTTGAATATGCAGATCAGGCTCACAAAAGTCAGAAAAGAGATTCCGGAGACCCTTATATTCACCATCCTTTAGCGGTTGCAAGTATATTGACCGAATTAAAATTAGATCAACCTACAATTACTACAGCTTTATTACACGACACTATGGAGGATACGAATGTAACTTTTAAAGATATTCAAAAAAAATTTGGAGATGAAATTGCAAGCTTAGTTGATGGTGTTACTAAAATTTCAAAATTAGAAAATCAAAACAAAGAATTAACTGTTGCTGATAATTTTAGAAAACTGATATTAGCAACATCTAAAGATATAAGGGTATTAATTGTTAAGCTTGCAGACCGCTTACATAACATGAGAACTATTCATTATATCAAAAGTAATGAAAGAAGAGAAAGAATTTCAAAAGAAACTATAGAAATATATGCACCATTAGCAGAAAGAATGGGAATGCATAAAATCAGAGACGAACTTGAAGATATAGCTTTTGAGATTCTAAACAAAGAAGCAAGAGATCTTATCACAAATAGGATTAGAGATATTCATGAAATTACAACCAAAAACTTTAGTGATATATCCATTGAACTAAAAAATTTATTAATCCAGAATGATATAAATGCAGAAGTTACTGGTAGAGAAAAAACACCATTTTCTATATGGAGAAAAATCAATGATAAAAGAATTTCATTAGAACAAATTACAGACTTAATTGGTTTTAGAATTATTACTGAAAATATTTCTGATTGTTATAAAATTTTAGGAATATTTCATCAAAAATGGAAAACAGTTCCTGGAAGGTTTAAAGATTATATCTCAACTCCAAAATCTAATAATTATCAATCTATTCACACAACCGTCATAGGACCAAAAAACTTTAGAATTGAAATTCAAATAAGAACCAAACAGATGCACGATTATGCAGAACGTGGTATTGCTGCACATTGGGTTTATAGAGATAATGAGAAATTAGATTTTAATAATAAATCTAATTATTCATGGTTAAGTGACTTAGTAGAGTTATTAGAATCAGGAAGTAATCCAGACCACTATTATGAGCTAACCAAGCTTCAACTTTATTCCGATCAAGTATTTTGTTTTACTCCCAAAGGAGCTTTGATCAGGTTGCCGAAAGGCGCTACCCCTATCGATTTTGCTTATGCCTTACATACAGATGTTGGTGATAGTTGCATAGGATGTAAAATTAATGGAAAAAAATCACCATTAGAGTCCACTTTAAGCAATGGTGATTTGGTTGAAATAGTTTTATCAAATAAAAAATCGCCTTCCTATCATTGGTCATCCTTTGCTAAAACTGGAAAAGCTAGAGCGGCAATTAGAAGATATTGGCACGATAAACTTCCAGCAAATAAAGAAACCAAAATTCACAAAACTAGTATATGGACATTATTGAGTCATAAGGCAGGCACCCTTGGAGAAATAACAAGTTTAATTGGTAAACATAAATGCAATATTTATGATTTAGAACTTGTAGATAAAAAAGAAGATTATTTAAGTTTTATTTTTGATATTGAAGTGAAAGATCTTAAAGATTTTACAAATTTAATTTCGGAGTTAAAAGCATTAGCAATTAATTTTAAAATAATTCGTAATCGAAAAAGTTAATCTATGATTAGTGATAAAAAAACAATAGAAATTTTAAAAAAAACCGAAGCACTATTAGAAGGCCATTTTATTCTATCTTCTGGTTTAAGAAGTGAAAAGTATGTTCAGTGTGCAAAATTAATGATGCAAGGTGCATATGCAGAAAAATTATGTAAATCATTATCTGAAAAAATTAAAAAAACAAAAATTAAATTTGATCTTGTCGTTTCTCCAGCTCTAGGAGGAGTCCTAGTTGGATACGAGGTATCTAAACATTTAAAAATACCTAATATTTTTGTTGAAAGGGTAGATAATGTTTTTCAATTAAGAAGGTCTTTTACCTGTAATAATAAAAAAATATTAATAATTGAAGATGTAATTACCACTGGAAAGTCCAGCTTAGAGTGCGCAGAAGTAATTAAAGAAAATGGTGGCATAATTAAAGGATTTGCCTGTCTAATTGATAGAAGTGGCCCCGACACTAAAATAAGCAATATAATATCTCAAATAAAATTGAATATTCCTACATATTCAGAAAATAACTTACCTGAGAAATTAAAAAAAATACCAGCTGTAAAACCAGGCAGTAGAAAAATATAACTTAAATGAAATCAAAATTAGGAGTTAATATTGATCATATTGCAACAGTTAGAAACGCTAGATCAGAAGGTCATCCTGATATTTTAAAAGCTGCAAGATTTGCTCTGAATTCCGGAGCTGACTTTATCACAATTCACGTTAGAGAAGATCAAAGACATATTAAAAAAAAAGATGCTTTAATATTAAAATCTAAAATTAAAAAACCAATTAATTTAGAAATATCAACAAACTCAAAAATGATCAATTTTGCATCAAAACTTAAACCTTATTCAGTATGTATTGTTCCAGAAAATAGAAAAGAAATAACAACTGAAGGAGGACTAAATTTAAAAAATAACAGTTTAGCAAAAAATATAAAAAAATTGAAAAAATTAAATATTAAAGTCTCTTTATTTATCAATCCTAATTTAAAAGATTTAAAAAAATCTAAAATTTTAGGTTCCGATTCTGTAGAAATTCATACTGGCAAATTTTCAAGATTAGTAAAAAATAAGGATTCTAAGTTAAAACAAGAGTTCTCTAAAATTCTAAAATGTTCACAAATGGCTAAAAAATTAAAAATTAATTTTAATCTTGGTCATGGTTTAGATTACGTTTCAGCTAAGTATTTAAGTAAATTAAAAAATGTTAGCGAATACAATATAGGACATTTTATTATAGGTGAAAGTTTGTTCCATGGAATGAAAAGAGTGATAAAAAAATTTAAAACTATTTTATAATTTATGTCAGTTATTGGTATTGGTATCGATGTTGTAAACATTAAAAGAATTAAAAATATTTTAAAAAAAAATAAAAAAAATTTTTTAAAAAAAATTTTAAATGAGAAAGAGTTAAAAAAAAATATTTCTGAGGCTTTTATTTCTAAACGATTTGCTGCAAAAGAAGCCTTTTCTAAGGCTTTAGGAATTGGTATAGGTAAAAATCTATCTTTTAAAGATATTACAATTCTAAACGATAAAAATGGTAAACCAAAAATTTTGATTAACAATAAAATTAAAAAAATTATTTTTAAATTATATAAATTAAAAAAATTTACTATTCATCTATCGTTAACCGATGATTATCCATTTGCAATTGCAAACGTTTTGATATTGAAAGGATAAAATGAAAAATAAAATTATAGAAAATATTAAAACAATTTTTATTGCTCTTTTGTTAGCTGTCATTATTAGAACTTTAATTCTTCAACCCTTTTATATTCCTTCTTCCTCTATGGAGAAAACATTACTTGTCGGAGATAGATTGTTTGTCACTAAATATTCATATGGTTATAGTCAGCATTCTTTTCCATTTAGTGTAAAATTTTTTTCAAACAGGATATTTTATAGCATACCAAGTCGAGGAGATGTAATAGTTTTTAAAACTCCAGCCGATAACAGTACAGACTACATTAAAAGATTAATAGGATTACCAGGTGATGAAATCCAATTTATTAATGGTGATTTATATTTGAATAAAAATAAAATTAATAAAAATTTTTATAAGGATAATTTTGTTTATTGTGGAAGTTACAAGGTTAACACTGTAACGTTTTATGAAAACATAAGTGAGAGTAAAAAATATTTAATTTCTTATTTCAAAAACGATTCCATGAAAAATTCAGATGTTTTTATAGTACCTAAAGATCATTTCTTTTTTATTGGAGATAATAGGGATTGTTCTAAAGATAGTAGATTTTTAACCAGTGTTGGCTATGTTCATAAAAATAATCTAGTTGGTAAAGCTCAATTCATTTTCTTTTCTAATGACTCAAATATTGGTGACCTATTTACTTTTTGGAAATGGCATAAATCTATAAGATGGGAAAGATTTTTTAAAAAAATTCATTAATGGATAAAAAATTAATCTTAAGAATAGAAAAAATTATTAAGTACAAGTTTACTAATAAAGATTTATTAATTAGAGCATTCACTCATAAAAGCACTTCCAAAGATATTAATAAAAATTATGAAAAACTTGAATTTTTAGGTGATAGAGTTTTAGGTTTAGTTTTAGCTGATTTTTTAGAAAAAAATTATTCAAATGATTCTGTTGGTAATTTAGATAAAAGATTGGCATCTTTAGTTAATAAAGAAAGATGTTTTAATATTATTGAAACCTTGGACTTAGGTAAATTTTTAAACTTTGCCAAACATTCCAGCAAATTAAATACTAGAGAAACCATAAATGTATATGGAGATTTATGCGAAGCTTTGATTGGAGCAATTTATTTAGACAAAGGATACTCGTATGCGAAAAAATTTATTTTAAATAATTGGAAAGTTCATTTAAATCAATCATCTGAAATAGTTATAGACTCTAAAACTAAATTACAGGAATTTTCTCTTAAAAATTATAAAAAACTTCCAGAATATAAATTAGTTTCTTCCACAGGACCATCTCACAGTCCAGTTTTTAAGGTCTCAGTTTGTATAGAAAAATCTAAAATATTTCTAGGAGAGGGAACATCTAAAAAAATTGCAGAAGCAAATGCCGCATCGAAGCTAATTGAGACTTTAAAAATATGAATAATTTGATTAAAGGTTTATTAGTTGGACCGACAAATTCAGGAAAATCGACATTGTTAAATGCTTTAGCAAAAAAAAAAGTTTCAATAGTTTCAAAAAAAATACAAACTACCAACATAAACATATCTTATCCAATTAAACATAATGAAAAAATTATTTTTTTTGTTGATACCCCAGGACTTTATAAAGATAAATTTATACAAAATTATACTAAACATATTAATTCGGAATTAAACGACAGTACTTTTATAATTTTTTTGTTTGATATAACCGTTCCTTTTAGACATCTCGAAAAAATTAAAAATTTTTTAAAATTTTCTAAGAAAAATATCTTAGTTTTAAATAAAATTGATATGGTAAATAATGATTATATTTTAAATAAAATTAAAGAAATAAATTTTATAAATGATTTTGATTCAGTTTTTTACATTTCGGCATTAAAAGGTAAAAATATTTTTAAAATTTTAGATTATATTTCTGAAAATTGCACCACTTCTAAAATAATTAGTCACCCAAGTAAAATATCTAAAGAAAAATTTGTTTCAGAAATTACAAGAGAGAGTTTATTTAAATATCTAAATCAAGAGTTACCTTATCACATTTTAGTTGATACAGAAAAATTTATTAAAAATAAAATTATTACTATTCATCAAACGATCCGTGTCACATCTTTTAATCATAAAAAAATTATTATTGGTGCGAAGGGTAGTATGATAAAAAAAATTGGTACGTCAGCAAGAATTGAGATTGAGAAAATTTTTAAAAAAAAAATAAATTTATTTATAAATATAAAAGTAATTAATTAGATGAAATGGTTTGATGAAGGTTATTTAATAAAAATAAATTCATTTAATGAAAATTCATCAATAGGACAAGTTTTTACACATAAATATGGGAAGTTTAACGGTCTTATTTACGGAACATCATCATCAAAAAAAAAATCTATATTACAAATATCCAATAAATTAAAAATTTCTTATTCGACTAAATCAGAAGATTCTTTAGGGTATTTTACTTTTGAGTTGATTGAAAACATATCATCCAAAATTTATGATCAGAAAATAAAACTAAACACCGTATTATCTGCTCTTGAAATGATTGATAAATTTATACCTGAAAGACAAGCATTTCCCATAATTTATAACAATTTTAATAGTTTTCTAAAAAATACTGAACATGATGTACTTAAAGTCTATTTATTGTGGGAAAATACTCTTCTTACCAATCTTGGTTACGGTTTAAACTTTGAGGAAAAATCCAAATTATTAGATAGCAATATTATTAATTTCCTAGGAGATAATAATGAGGATTATATATTTGATGATTTACTGAAGGTATTTGAAATAAATTCTTTTTTAATTAAAGATAGACTTAATGGAGTAATCGAAATTTCGAAGTTGTTAAATCGAAATAGATTAATAAATTATTTAAATGAAAGATAATATAATTAAAGATGAGTTGAAAAACCAGTTTGCTAAAAAATATTTAGCTTATGCACTTTCAACAATAACTCAAAGAGCGCTACCTGATCTTAGAGATGGTTTAAAACCAGTTCATAGAAGATTGATATATGCTATGTATCTTTTGAATTTATCACCTAAGTCCCAGTTCAAGAAATCTGCAAGAGTTGTCGGTGACGTTATAGGTAAATTTCATCCGCATGGAGATCAATCTGTTTATGATGCCTTGGTAAGGTTAGCTCAAGATTTTTCTACTAGATACCCCTTAATATTAGGTCAAGGAAATTTTGGAAATGTGGATGGTGATAATCCTGCCGCAATGAGATACACAGAAACTAAGTTAACAGAAATTTCACAGTCAATGTTAGATGATATAGATTTTGAGACTGTTAATTTTATAAAAACTTATGATGGAGAGTTAGAAGAACCTGAAATTCTACCAAGTAAATTTCCAAATATTTTGGCAAACGGTTCGTCAGGTATTGCGGTTGGAATGGCCACTTCAATTCCTCCTCATAATCTTGAAGAAATATGTAAAGCCTTAATAGCATTAAATAACGATCCTTCTATTTCAATCAACGAATTAATAAAAATTATTCCTGGCCCCGATTTTCCAACCGGAGGGATTTTAAATAACAATAAAAAAGAAATTTTAAATGCTTACAAAACTGGAAAAGGATTTTTTGAATTAAAAGCTAGACACAAAATAGAGGATCTAGGTAGAGGTATGTATCAAATAGTAATTTTTGAAATACCATATCAAGTAAATAAATCTAAACTTATAGAAAAAATAGCAAGTTTGATTATTAATAAACAGAATAAACTTTTAGATCACGTTAGTGATGAATCTGATGAAAAAATTAGAATAGTTTTAAGGCCTAAAAATAGAAACGTTGATCCCCAAGTTTTGTTGAATTCTTTATACGACCAAACTGAACTAAAAATTAAATTTTTTATCAATATGAATGTTCTTAACTCAAAAAGACAGCCTAAAATTATGTCATTAAAAGAGGTATTGCAGGACTTTTTAAAACATAGATACGTAATATTAAATAAAAAAATTGTATTTCAATTAAAAAAAATCAAATCAAGATTAGAAATTTTAAAAGGTTTTTTAATTGTATATTCAAATTTAAATAAAATAATTAAAATTATTAGATTTTCTAATGATCCAAAAAAAGAATTAATAAGAAAATTTAGGTTTAGCAATATTCAGGTTGATGCAATTTTAGATATGAAGTTAAGAAATTTAAAAAAAATTGAAGAAAACGAAATTAAACAAGAATTTAAAAATTTAGAAGATGAAAAAAGAAAATTATCAAAAATATTTTCATCAAAAATTTTACAAAAAAAGGAATTAAATACTGAATTTGAAAGTATTATATTAGAATTTGGTAATAATTCAAAATTTGGTAATAGAAAAACTTCTCT
>JAYQRG010000004.1:51826-54048 GCA_038146245.1 Candidatus Pelagibacteraceae bacterium
TATAAAGAAAAACTTAATATTTTACTATATACAAAAAATGGATATGGATTTTTTATTCAATCAAAAGATCTTCATACTTTAAAAAAGTCAGGTAAAAAAATATTTAAAGTTAAAAGTTCTGATAGCTTATCAGGAATGTCTTGTGCAACTGAAGACAGTAAATTTTGTGTTTTTCTACAAGAAAAAAATTTAGAAAGAAAAATTTTAATCTCAGATTTAACGGAAATTCCTTCACAAACTAAAGGTTCAGGCATCAGATTGTGCAAAATAAATGATTTTAATTTGATAAATGTAATTTTTGCAAATTCCAAATATGAAATACAAAATATTTTTGATGAAAAATTTCCAATTTTATCTGGAAAAAGTTATACCAATACTATTGGTTCAGCCGGAAAACCTAGTAAATTAGATTTTTTAAATTTAAACAGAGGGTTTGCTAATAATTTGAAGGTAGTACATGGAAAATAGAATAAGAAGTATATTAAAAACGTTATCATGGAGAATTCTTGCTTCTTTAGATACTTTTTTAATTGCATGGATCATATCGGGTAGTATTTCTGTTGGGGGCTGGATTGCCGGCGTAGAAATAGTTACAAAATTATTTCTTTATTATTTGCATGAAAGAATGTGGAATAAAATTAAATGGGGTAAATATTGAAAAACGATTACAGAAATTTACTTTCTTTATACTCAACTGGAGTCTCTCTAGTTTTAGTAAAAAAAAAAAATAATTTAATAGGATTAACTGTTAATTCTTTTACATCTGTATCAATAAATCCAAAGCTTATATTATGGTGTTTGGATAAAAAATCAAAAAAATACAAATTTTTTAACAAAGCTAAAATTCAGGAAATTATATTTTTATCAAACCAACAAAAGAAGCATGCTTTATATTTTGCTTATAAGAGTAATTTTGTAAAAAAAAAACATTTTGATAATTTAAAAAAAAATTCATTATGTCACTTAAAAACAAAAGTTAGTAAGATTATTAATGCTGGAGATCATAAGATTTTTATTTGTAAAATTAATAAATTTTCTATATTCAAAAATAAAAAACCACTTATTTTTTACAAAAGTAAATTTTTAACTTTTTAAAAAATTTTCGATAAAATCATTTGCGAAATAAGTTACAATAGCATTAGATCCAGCTCTTTTTAAAGCAACTAAGCATTCGTAAATAGATTCTTTAGGCAATATAGAATTTTTAATTGCATTTTGAATCATAGAGTATTCGCCAGAGACATTGTATGAAATGATAGGTATATTAAATTCTTTTTTTGCCTGGCTAATGATATCTAAGTATAGTAGGGCAGGTTTTATCATAATCATATCCGCGCCTTCCTCAATATCTAATTTAATTTCCCTTAAACTCTCTGTGGAATTAGAAAAATCCATTTGGTAATTTTTTTTATCTCCAACTAAATTTTTTACAGAACCAACAGCATTCCTAAATGGACCATAAAAATTAGATGCATATTTTGCCGAGTAAGAAAGTATTTGAGTATTTGTAAACTTATTTACTTCTAAGAATTTTCTAATTATTCCTATTCTACCGTCCATCATATCAGAAGGTGCAATAATATCTGAGCCAACTTGGGCTTGTAATAAAGATTGTTTTTTTAAAATTTCGATAGTTTGATCATTGTCTACATATCCATTTTTTATTACACCATCATGCCCATGTGTCGTATAGGGATCTAGAGCTACATCTGTAATAATTCCAATTTTATTTTTAAAATTTTTTTTTATTTCTTTTATTGCTTTACAAATAAGATTATTTTCATTTAATGCTTCTGTGCCGTTTTCATCTTTTTTGATTTGAGGCGTCTCAGGAAAAAGAATAACAGCTGGTATGTTATTATTTATTGCCCGCTCTACTTCAATATTTAGCATATCTACAGAGTGTCTGAATATATTTGGCAAGTTATTTATTTCTTGTTTTTTATTTGCTCCATCACAAATAAAAATTGGAAGAATAAAATCTGATGAAGATAAATAGTTCTCTCTAACAAGTCTTCTAGACCAGTCATGCATTCTAGTTCTTCTTAATCTTTCTTCAGGATACATATTTTTTTTAATTTTAATTTATTTGATTTAGTAATTTAAAAAATTACTATTTAAACTATACTAAATATTGTAGTTGTAATTTAATTAATATATAGATCTAGTACTTTGAAACAAAATAATCATTATATTACTAATAAAATCTTAATTAGCTCCGA
>JAYQRG010000004.1:54383-56645 GCA_038146245.1 Candidatus Pelagibacteraceae bacterium
ACATTTTCTTCAAAACAAAATTTTTGAAAGGCCGACATTTGAGAAGGATAAATAAATTTAAATATGTCTAAATTAGAAAACTATTCTTCAACTTTTTTTAACGATGATTTAAAAAAAGCAGATCTTAATTTATTTAATGCAATACAAGAAGAATTGGATCGTCAAAAAAATCATCTGGAGTTAATTGCATCTGAAAATATTGTTTCTAAAGCAGTGCTAGAAGCTCAAGGGTCAGTTTTAACCAACAAATATGCCGAAGGGTATCCTGGAAAACGATATTATGGAGGTTGCGAATATGTAGATAAGGTAGAAACTCTTGCTATAGAACGATCAAAAAAACTATTTAATGTAAAATTTGCAAATGTTCAGCCACATTCCGGAGCCCAAGCTAATGGTGCTGTTTTTTTAGCACTCTTAAAACCTGGCGATACAATTCTTGGAATGGGGATTGATCAAGGAGGACACTTAACTCATGGTGCGGCTCCTGCGCAATCAGGAAAGTGGTTTAATGCAATAGCTTATGGCGTAGATAAAACGTCTGGTTTAATTAATTATGATCAAGTTTCAAAATTAGCAAACGAGCATAAACCAAAATTAATAATTGCTGGTGGTAGCGCATATTCCAGAATAATAGATTTTAAAAAATTTAAAGAAATAGCAAAAAATGTAGGTGCGTATTTATTAGTTGATATGGCCCATTTCTCAGGTTTGGTTGCAGGAAATGTTTATCCAAATCCTTGTGAATATGCAGATGTAGTAACTTCCACAACTCATAAAGTACTTAGAGGTCCAAGAGGTGGAATTATTTTGACTAATGATGAGGAACTTTCTAAAAAATTTAATTCAGCAGTTTTTCCAGGTTTGCAAGGTGGTCCATTAATGCATGTTATCGCAGCTAAGGCAATTTGTTTTGAAGAAGCACTTAGAAAAGATTTTAAAGTTTATGCAAAAAATGTTGTAGAAAACGCAAAAATGTTATCTGAAACTTTAAAAAATTTAGGACATACAATTTTTTCAGGAGGTACCGATACTCATTTAATATTAATTGATTTAAGACCTCTAGGAGTCAATGGTAAGGATGCCGAAAAATCGTTAGGCAATTCTCACTTAACATGTAATAAAAATGGTATTCCTTATGATCAGGAAAAACCTTGGATTACATCCGGTATTAGATTGGGATCACCCGCCTGCACAACAAGGGGTTTAGGATTAGCCGAGTTTAAAGAAATCGCGACTTTAGTGCATGAAGTTTTAACTGGTCTGAAAAAAAACAAAGAAGATAATTCCAAAGTTGAAAAATTGGTTAAAGAAAAAGTTATTCAACTTTGTAAAAAATTTCCCATTTATTAAATAATGCTTTGTCCTTTTTGTAAAGAGAAAGACACATCTGTAATTGACTCTAGATCAACCGAGGATGGATCAGTAATTAGAAGAAGAAGACTGTGTGGATGTGGAAAGCATAGATTTACTACTTTTGAAAGAGTTCAATTTAGAGAGCTTAATGTAGTAAAAAAAAATGGAAGAAAATCCCCATTTGACCGAGATAAACTCTCTAGATCTATCAATATAGCTTTAAGAAAAAGACCCGTAGATTCAGATACCATAGAAAAACTGGTATCAAAAATATATAGAAATCTCGAAGATTTAGGCCAAAATGAAATTATGTCTTCTACTATTGGAAAATTTGTTATGGATGAATTAAAAGACTTGGACCCGGTAGCTTATGTAAGATTTGCATCGGTTTATACTAATTTTAAAGAAGTAAAAGATTTTGAAGATTTTGTAGAACATATAAATGTTAAAAATAAAAAATGAATTTTATCACAAATATTACCTAATATTATCCAATAAATTATCTAATATAAATCAGCATATTACATTTCCAAATCCTTCTGTTGGATGCATTGTTACAAAAAATAATAACATTCAAAAATTTGGATATACTAGTAAAAATGGAAGACCACATGCTGAATATAACTGTTTAAAAAATTTAAAAAAAAAAATAGAAAATTTGTATGTGTCGCTTGAACCTTGTACTCATTATGGAAAAACTCCACCATGCATAAACTTAATTGCAAGCAAAAAAATTAAAAAGGTTTTTTGTAGCAATTTAGATAGAGATCAAAGAGTTTTTAATAAATCTAAAAATTTTTTAAAAAAAAAACATATTTCATTTCATTTTAAGAAAATTTATAACCAATCTATTACTGAATATAATTATACAAAACAAAAAAAATTACCATTCGTTATAGGAAAAATTGC
>JAYQRG010000004.1:57268-61715 GCA_038146245.1 Candidatus Pelagibacteraceae bacterium
CAAGTTAATTCATCAAAATTATCAAAAAAAATAATTGTTAAATGTAATAATTTTTTAACTAGTAAAGATATAGGTACTTCTATCGCAGTTAATGGAGCTTGTTTAACACTAAGAAAATTTAAAAAATTAAAAAATAGTAATTTTTTATTTTTTGATATTTCACATGAAACATTAAGGTTAACAAATTTAAAGAATTTAAAAGTTTCCTCAATTGTTAATTTAGAAAAATCACTTTCTTATGGAGATAAAATAGCAGGCCATTTTGTTTTAGGTCATATAGATACGACTTCATCAATAATAAAAATACAAGAATTAAATAATTCATGGAATTTTTATTTGAAAGTAAAAAAAGGATATTTAAAATTCTTATTTAAAAAAGGCTCTATTTGCATAAATGGAGTTTCGTTAACTGTAAATGAAATAAAAAAAGATATAATTATATTAACTATTATTCCTTTCACGTTTAACAATACCAATCTTAAATTTTTAAAAACTAATGATAGGGTTAATATTGAATTTGATATTATTAGTAAATATTTGGTTAGTTCATGAATAAATTTTCTACTATTGAAAAAATAATTAAAGTTGCTCGAAAGGGTAATATTTTTATTCTAGTTGATGACGAAAGTCGGGAAAACGAAGGTGATTTAGTTTTTATTGCTAACAAATCTTCTCCAGAAAAAATTAATTTTATGGCTAAGCATGGAAGAGGCCTGATTTGTTTGGCAATGGATAAATCTCAAATTAACAAATTAGGCCTTAAACTTATGCCAAATTCAAATAACTCAAGACTATCTACTGCTTTTACTGTTAGTATTGAAGCTAGGCGAGGTGTAACAACTGGCATTTCTGCCAAAGATAGATCAAAAACTATTTTAACAGCAATAAAAAAAACAGCTAACAAGAAAAGCATAGTTACTCCTGGTCATATATTCCCATTAGTAGCTAAAGATGGAGGGGTATTGACTAGAGCGGGCCATACAGAAGCATCCGTTGATATTGCTAAACTGGCTAAAATTGGCACCTCAGCAGTTATTTGTGAGATCATGAACGATGATGGATCAATGGCAAAAGGAAAAGATTTATTTCGATATGCAAAAAAATATAATTTAAAAATATCAACTATTGCAGATTTAATTGCTTATCGTTTAAAAAAAGAAAATTTCGTTTTTTTAAAAGATAGCAAAATTTTTGAATATAAAAAAAAATATTTAAAACTCAGTGTATTTGAAAATAAACTAGATCAAAACAATCATTGGGTATTTCATTCTAATAACAGTTTTTCAAAAAAAATTCCAAAAGTAAGAGTAATTACAACGAAATATTTAAATATTTTTAAAGGTAAAAATCTAATCCCAGATATTAGTGAGTCATTAGATTTATTGTATAAATCTTCAAATTTTATTTTAGTTATTATAAGACAAAGTGATTTTAACGATCTTCCTTCAAGTTTTAATATTCCTCAAAAATTGAATTCTTCAAAAACAAATTTAATTAGAAATTATGGCGTTGGCGCCCAAATATTAAAAAAATTTAAAATACAAAAGATGATTTTAGTAACTAGATCAAAGAAAAAAATAGTAGGTTTTGATGGTTTTGGTATAAAAATTACAAAACAAGAAATATTTAAATGAAAAAAAATAAAGCCCTTATTGTCTGCTCTGATTTTTATCCTAAAATTTCTAAAAATCTAATTTCTTCCGCCTTAAAAGTAATTAAGAAAAATAAAATTTTATATGAAATATATAAAGTGAAAGGTTCATATGAAGTCCCGCAAATTATTAATATTTTATTATCCAAAAAAAAATATGATTTTGTATTGGCTTTAGGTTGTATTATAAAAGGCGAAACACCACATTTTGATCTCATAAGTAAAGCAACCTCAGAAAAATTACTGGATATTTCTATTAAATATAGAGTTCCAATTTCAAATGGTATTTTATCATGTCTAAATTTTAAACAAGCTTTAGCAAGAATTTCAAAAAATAAAAATCGAGGTAAAGAAACCGCTAACGCAGCTCTTTCTGTGTTTAAGGCTTTAAAAAAATAGTGAATCCAAGAATTGTAATTGTTCAAAAAATCTATGAAAAAATACAAAATCCTGAATCAGAAATAAATTTCAAGAAAACATCTTACACGAGACACATAAAAAAAGTTTTTAAAGGATATTTTGAAAAAGATTCTGAACTAGAAAATGAAATTATTAAAAAACTAAATTTAAATATTAATTATAAAAATTTAGACACTATCTTGAAAATAATTCTAAAAACTGCAATCTTTGAATTATTGTTTTGCACAAAAATACCTTTCAAAGTTGTAATAGATGAATATTTAAATGTTACAGATAATTTCTTTGGTTCAGAGCAAAAAAAGCTCGTAAATGGCGTTTTGGATGCAGTATATAAGGAAAAAAACGCTAAAAATTTCTCATTTCATTAATTTTTATACTAAAAATAAGTTTGGAATTTATATATCATTTGATAATAGTCTTTTTTTTAAACAGATAGAAAGGGAAAATAATAATGTTTACTCCAAATGATATTTTATCGAGTGTTATAATTTGCGGATTAGCTGCTATCGTATATGGTTTTTTATCGAGCACACAAATTTTAAAATCAAGCGCTGGTAATGCTAAAATGCAAGAAATTGCATCAGCAATCCAAATTGGTGCGAAAGCTTATTTAGATCGTCAGTATATGACTATCGCAATTGTTGGAGTAGTTGTTTTAGTTATTATTTCTTTTCTTTTTAGTTATTTAGTTGGAATTGGTTATCTAGTTGGCGCAACACTATCGGGCGCAGCTGGTTACATTGGTATGTTAATTTCTGTTAGAGCTAACGTTAGAACTGCGGAAGCAAGCAGAAAAGGTTTGAATTCAGGATTACAAATAGCATTTAAATCAGGAGCTGTAACTGGAATGTTAGTTGCTGGTTTAGCATTATTAGCTATTGCTGTTTATTATAAAGTATTAGTGAACTTAGGTACTGAAAAAAGAGAAATAATTAATGCCCTTGTTGCATTAGGCTTTGGAGCTTCTCTTATATCAATTTTTGCAAGATTAGGTGGTGGTATATTTACTAAAGGTGCAGATGTCGGAGCCGATCTTGTCGGTAAAGTAGAGGCTGGAATTCCTGAAGATGATCCTCGTAATCCTGCGGTTATTGCTGATAACGTTGGAGATAACGTGGGTGATTGCGCTGGTATGGCAGCAGACTTATTTGAGACTTATGCAGTTACGATAGTTGCCACTATGGTTTTAGCATCTATATTTTTCCCAAGTAACGCATCTATAATAGTCTATCCATTATCAATTGGTGGACTTTGTATTTTAACCTCAATCGTTGGAACATTTTTTGTAAGATTAGGAAAAAATAAAAATATTATGGGTGCACTTTATAAAGGTTTTATAGCAACAGCTATTTTATCTTTATTAATTATGTATCCACTTACAGATTCAGTTATTGGATTAAAAAAAGTTTTTAAAGCAAGCGGCGTAACATTTAAAGGTTTAGATCTTTATATTTGTGCAGTTGTAGGATTAGTTATAACTGGCTTGATTATCTGGGTTACAGAATATTATACAGGAACCAATTATAGACCTGTAAAAACAGTTGCTCAATCTTCTACAACTGGTCATGCTACAAACGTAATTCAAGGTTTAGCTGTTTCTATGGAAGCTACAGCTTTACCTGCTTTAATTATTGTTATTGGTATTATTGTAACGTTCAAGTTAGCTGGTTTATTTGGAATAGCTATCGCCGTTACAAGCATGTTAGCTTTAACGGGAATGGTTGTTGCATTAGATGCTTATGGTCCAGTTACAGATAATGCTGGAGGTATTGCTGAAATGTCGAAACTTCCTCCACAAGTTAGAAAAATTACAGACGCTTTAGACGCGGTAGGAAATACAACAAAAGCTGTAACAAAAGGTTATGCGATTGGTTCTGCTGGACTTGGTGCACTTGTTCTATTTGCTGCTTATACGGAAGATATAAAGTATTTTTCTAAAGTTACAGGTTCAGCTCTAAATGGTATTAAAGTAAGTTTTGATCTTTCTAATCCATATGTTGTTGTGGGATTATTAATTGGTGGACTACTACCATATTTATTTGGTTCAATGGGCATGCAAGCTGTTGGTCGAGCAGGCGGAGCTGTTGTTAATGAAGTGAGAAGACAGTTTAAAAAAATGCCTGGAATAATGAAACGCACTCAAAAACCAGACTATAGAAGAGCAGTTGATTTATTAACTAAAGCTGCAATTAAAGAAATGATTATTCCATCTTTATTGCCAGTTTTATCTCCTGTTATTCTTTACTATGTTGTTCTTAATATAGATGGGCAAACTTCAGCCTTATCAGCTTTAGGTGCAATGTTGCTTGGAGTAATTATTACAGGATTGTTTGTTGCAATATCAATGACAGCTGGTGGCGGAGCTTGGGATAATGC
>JAYQRG010000005.1:0-30842 GCA_038146245.1 Candidatus Pelagibacteraceae bacterium
AGTTTTTTAATTAAGACTTCTTTGGTCATTATTTAAAAATTCATTTAAAATTTTACTAACTAAAACAGATGCAATTTCAGATTTGTCTGCCTTTGGAATAGAATCATAAATATTATTTTTCTTTATAATTACCACTTCATTTTCTAATGAATTAAAACCTATATCTTTTCTGGAAACATCATTAGCAACTATCCAGTCACAATGTTTATTAAGGAGTTTTCGTTCTGCATATTCTTTTATATTATTGGTTTCAGCCGCAAAGCCAATCACAAGCTTAGGTCTGAACTTATTATGTTTAGAGATATATTCTAAAATATCATTATTTTTTTTTAGTTTAATTTCTATTTCGTTCTCATTTTTTTTTATTTTATGAGGTTGTTTTTCTATTCCATAGTCGGCAACTGCGGCAGCACAGATTGCAATATCTACAGGTAAACTTCTTTTGCATTCTTCAAACATTTCATTTGCACTTGTAACTTTGACGATATCTAAATTCTCATCCATTTGTAAATGATTAGGTCCAATAATTAATTTAGTTTTAATTCCTGATTGAAATAATTTTTTTGCGATTTCATATCCTTGCTTTCCAGAAGATTCATTAGAAATATATCTTACTGGGTCGATATATTCTCTAGTTGGTCCAGCAGTTACTAAAGCTGTTAAGTTTTTTGAAAACTGATTTTTTTTTAAATAGTTTGAAATTACAAATTCAATTTCGTTAACAGAAGACATTCTTCCTTCACCATATTCTCCACAAGCAAGTTCACCAGAGGAAGGACCAATGAATTGATAGTTGTTCTTTTTTAAAATTTGAACATTTTTTTGAGTTAAATCATTTTCCCACATTTTAACATTCATAGCAGGAGCGATAAAAATTTTTTTATTTGAAGCTAATAAAATAGTATTGATAAAATCTTTAGCAGAGCCAACTGCTATTTCAGATATAATATTTGCGGTTGCCGGAGCGATTAAAATTAAATCAGCCCATCTAGAAAGCGATATGTGATCCATTTCAGCTTCTTCATTTAAATCGAATTTATTTTCATAAACTTTATTTTTCGATATGGATGCCACAGACAAAGGTGTCACAAAATCTTTTGCGCTTTTAGATAAAATACATTTAACTTCAATATTAGATGAAACTAGATTTCTAATTAAATCCAATATTTTATAAGCCGCTATACTTCCAGTAATAATTATTAAAATTTTATTTTTCATATTCTAAGAGGGCTTATTTGAATACTATAAGGACTAAAATTACAATAAGTAATATTAATATAAAAATTTTGTTTTGCTGATTTTTTAATTTAAATTTTTCGATTTCAAAAGTTTTTAAAACTTCAGGATTATGAGTAATAGAACCTGCAACAAACATTTCTAACAGCTGAGAAGCTCGGTCCATAATTCTTGGTATTTCTGGTAAACGATCTAAAACTTTTGAAGTTGTATCCATAGCTTGCGTTATTTTAGCTTTAGGGCTTATTTCTTCCTGTAACCAGTTTTCAAGAACAGGCTTTGATATTTCCCAAATATTTGCTTCCTCATCTAATGTTCTAGCAACTCCTTCCACCACCACCATAGTTTTTTGAAGCAGTAATAATTGTGGTTGTGTAGTCATATTGAATTTTTCAGTAATTTCAAAAAGTTGAGCTAGCAACTTTCCAGCTGAAATATTTTTCATCGATTGTCCAAATATAGGCTCTCCTATAGATCTAAGTGCTTGAGAAAAAGACTCCCTCGATTGATTTTGCGGAACTAAACCTGCAATAAAATGAACATCTGCAACTTTATCATAATCTCTTTGAACAAAGCCATAAAGTATTTCCGCTAAATACTTTCTATTATTTTTATCAAGTCTTCCCATAATACCAAAATCAACAACGATCATATTTCCTTTTTCATCAACAAATAAATTTCCCTGATGCATATCTGCATGGAAAAATCCATCTTCTACGGCTTGTCTTAAAAAGTTTTGAATTATATTTTTAGAAAGATTTTTTTTATCGATCTTTAACTCATCTATCTTTTCAATATTTTTAATAGAAAAACCTTGAACTTTTTCAGAAGTCAAAACTCTTTTACTGGTATATTCCCACATAATCTGAGGGACTTTGAACTTAATTTTATTTGAACTGTTTTTTTGTAATTCACTTGCAGCAGAAGCCTCAAATCTTAAATCCATTTCTATTGCTGTAATTTCTTTTAGTAAATGAACCACCTCGATTAATTTTAATCGCCTAGTTTTTGGCACTATCGTTTCCACCATCGATGCAAATAACATCAATGCATCTAGTTCCTCGTTGAAAATTTTTTCAATATCAGGTCTTAAAACTTTAATCGCTACTTGCTTATTGTTAATTTCAGCAAAATGGACTTGAGCAATCGATGCTGCCGCGATTGGCTCCGAAAGATGATGTATTTGATTAAACTTTTCTAATCCTAACTCCTTAATAATAGTTTGTTTAGATATTTCGTTATGAAAGGGTGGCAAATCATCTTGCAGAGTTTGTAGCTCTTGAGCAAGGTCTTTACCTAATATGTCTGGTCTTGTTGCTAAAAACTGCCCAAGTTTAATAAAGGTTGGTCCTAGTTTTTTTAAAGAGCTGGTAAGATTTTTTCCAACTGTTTTAGCGTCTATTTCACTAAAATGAAAATTAGGAAATGCTAAAATTTTAATTAGAATTTTAATAAGCAAATTTCCTTTATGGATTTGATTGAAATATTCTAAGGCATCAGATTTCGCAAAAGCCCTAGCAATTTTTAAAAGTATAAAAAGCTTTTTAATCATCAAATTTCCAAGCAGAATGAATTGAGACTATACCAGAATAAAGGTTTGTATAATTAGAATTTCTAAATTTTTGCTGTTTAATTTTTTCATCAACTTCCTCCTGTGAAAAAAACTCTCTAATACTTGTTGTGAGATATTGGTAAGGTTTGCTATCCTTATTCACTAATTGTCCAAACATAGGTATCATCTTTGAATAAATATCATAAACCTGCTTTAATATTGGAGTTTGAATCTTATAAAATTCCAAAGACAAAAACCTTCCGCCAGGTTTTAAAATTCTGTACGCTTCTGCCAAACACCGATCTATATTGCTAACATTTCTTAAGCCGAAGCTGATCAAGTAAATATCGGCAAAATTGTTTTTAACAGGGATATCTTCAGCATAAGCACAGATCGTTTTAATATTTTCAGAATTTTTAAAGGTATCTTGATTATGATGTAACATATTAAAATTAGGATCAATTCTATAAATTTCATGTTTGTGTAAAGAGTTTTTTTCTATAGTTTTAGTAAGATCTCCGGTACCAGAAGCCATATCGATAATAACTTTTTTACTGCTTAGGTCTAAATTATTAATTAAATAGTTTTTCCATAAACGATGAATCCCAAGAGACATGATATCGTTCATTAAATCATAATTTTTATAGGATTTATCAAAAACTTCTTTGACCAGTTTTTTTTTGCTATTATTACTTTTATAATTATTCATTTTTATTATTTAATATTTTATTAAATAAAAAATTATATGCCAGAACTTCCAGAAGTAGAAATAGCAGTAAGAACATTAAAAAAAAAGATTATTCATAAACAGATAACAAACGTCATAATAAAAAACCCTAAACTAAGATATAAAATAAATCCTATAATTAAATTAAAAATTAAAAATAAAAAAATTATTCAAATAAAAAGAAGATCAAAATATATTTTAATTTCTTTATCAGATGACTCTACTTTACTTGTTCATTTGGGAATGACTGGAAGATTCTATTTTAACAATAATAATAAAAAAAAAATGGATGTTAGTATTTATTCAAAAACAAATATTTTACCAAAGCATGATCATTTCATCTTAAAACTTAATAAAATAAATTTGATATATAATGATATTAGAAAATTTGGTTTTATAAAATTATATAAAAAAAAAGATTTAGTTGATAGCGAACATATCAAAAATTTAGGAATCGAGCCCTTTGATAAAAAATTAAATTATAAGTTTCTAAAAAATAAAATAAAAAATAAAAACTTAGCTATTAAAAGTTTTCTAATGGATCAAAAAAACATTTGTGGACTTGGAAATATATATGCAAATGAAATATTATTTCTTTCTAAAATTCATCCACTAAAAAAAACCAATCAACTATCGGATTATGAGTTAAAAATGATTATTTATAATTTACGAAGAGTACTTAACAGCGCAATTAAACAAGGAGGATCAACAATAAAAAATTATTACAACTCAGAAGGGAATACCGGGTCCTATCAATCTTATTTTAAGGTATATGGAAGAGAAAAAATGAAGTGCTTCAGTTGTGAAAATAATATTTCAAAAATAAATATAAGTAACCGAGCAAGTTTTTTTTGCCAAAAATGCCAAAGACATTAATGTTGACCAAATAGTTAAAAATTATATAACCCTCGCATAAAATTTAATGGCTAATACAAAATCAGCAAAAAAAAAAACCAGAGTCATCCTTAGAAGAGCTGCAATTAATAGAGTTCGTCTAGGAAAATATCGTGGCGCAATAAAATCGATTGAAAATGCAATTCAAAGTGGAAAAAAAAGTGAAGCGCTAAAAATTTTTAATTCTTTTCAATCAGTATTAATGAAAGTTTCAAAAAAAGGCTCCATTAAAAGACAAACTGCATCAAGAAAAATATCTCGTATCGCAAAAAAAATTTCTGCGATGAAATAAACAATTAGAAGTTGTTTAGTAAAAAAAATTTTAAAATCTAATCTTTGCGACAAAATTTTTTTAAAAAAAATTATTTTTAACTTGATTTAAAAAAAACAATTTCGAGTTGATTTTTTTTTTTTATAAATTTTTTTATTGAATGATTGTTGCTGCATATTTATACGTAACCCAATGCAAAATTCTTCAGCCTTACATTTAAAAGAAAATTTAAAGAAAAATTGGGATACTGTAAAACTTAAATTAAAAGAGGTTTTAGGCATAGATATTTATAAAAGTTGGATCGAAAATGTTGAGGCTAAAGAGGTTGAGCTTAGTACTCTAGTTTTAATTGTAAAGTCTAGATTTGTAAGAGACTGGATTGTTTCTCATTATGCAGATAAAATTTTAGATCATTATAAAAGATTAGATAATTTCGTAACAAGACTTCAGTTTGAAATCGACGATTCCTCAGAAGAAAAAAGAAATTTAAATGTCATTAATCTAAATACTGGGTCAAAGATTATAGATTTAAAAGATACTAATTATGGGGTGAACCGAATTGATCCAAGAATGAATTTTGATAGCTTTATCGTTGGCGATAGTAATAGGTTAGCCTTTTCAGCTGCAAAAAGAATATGCAGCAATTTAGGACACTACAATCCTTTATATGTGTATGGAACTGTAGGCTTAGGAAAGACTCATATTTTAAATGCTATCGGAAATCAGCTTCAGCAAATTCAAAAAAAAGTTATTTACCTATCCGCTGAAAGATTTATGTACCAGTTTGTAAAGTCTATCAAAAATAAAGACACTCAAAGATTCAAAGATTTTTTTAGAAATTTAGATGTTTTAATATTAGATGATATTCAATTTATTAGTGGGAAAGAAGTAACCCAGGAAGAATTCTTTTATACTTTTAATAATCTTATTGAAAATCAATCTCAAGTAGTTGTTTCTTGCGATAGGCCACCAAGCGATCTGGATAGAGTACAGGATAGAATTAAATCTCGACTATCAGGAGGATTGGTGGTTGACATCCAGGCACCTGATATTGCTCTGCGCTTAGATATTTTGAAGAAGAGATGTAGAGATGAAAAAAATCATTTTGGAAACGAGATTTTAATTAACGACGACATTTTGGCTTACATAGCGAACGAATTTAAATCAAATATTAGAGATATGCTTGGGGTGCTTAATCGAGTGATAGCTTCTTCTAGAATGCAAAATAAATCACCATCTTTGAGCGATGTTAAGGTTATATTGAAAGATCTATTTAGTAATGTTCAGTCCGTTCTAAGCATCGAAGATATTCAAAAAACAATCGTATCTTATTACAATATTTCCATGAGCGATTTTATGTCTCCAAGAAGATCAAGACATATTGCAAGACCAAGGCAAATTGCGATGTATTTATCAAAAAAGCTTACAACTAAATCATTACCGGAAATTGGAAGAAAATTCACAGGAAGAGATCACACCACTGTTATTCATGCTATAAAAAAAGTAGAAGAATTAATGGCTGGAAATAAGAATTTTGAGTCTGAAGTACAAGAAATTACTGAAAAAATTATAAAAAAATAACATGCAATTTAAAATTGACCGAGATACCTTTTTAAAATCTCTGGCTCATGTACAAAGCGTAGTAGAAAAGAAAAATACACTACCCATATTAGGCAACGTCTTGATCGAAACGAAAGACGATCATATAAAAATATCAGCTACAGATTTAGATTTAGTGATTAGCGAAAAGATAAGAGCTGAAAGCATTGAAAATGGATCTACAACAACCACAGCAAGTGTACTTTACGATATCGTTAGAAAATTAAATCCAGGTTCAAATATTCATTTAGCGATGCAAAAAAATAATCGACTAAAACTTATCTCAGGTAAATCTGATTTCAATTTAACTTGTTTACCAGTTCAAGAGTTTCCAGTTTTAGAAGATATGATGGATGATAACTATTTAGAAATTACAGCAAGTGATTTGCTTAAATTATTAAATAAAACTAAATTTTCTATTTCATCAGATGAAACTAGACATTATCTAAATGGAATTTATTTTGACAATAAAGAAAAAGATAAAATTATATCTGTATCCACGGATGGCCATCGATTAAGTAAAACATCAATAATCGTTAAAGATAGCTCTAAACTCCAACCTGTTATTGTGCCAAAAAAGACAATTTTTGGGTTGTTGTCCATCATTGATGACCCGAATGAAAAAATTCAAATACTTTCTACTAAAAATAAAATAAAATTTTTATACAAAGATATAATATTTATATCCAAAGTAATTGATGGGAAATTTCCAGATTATGAAAAAGTGATTCCTAGCGATGAAAGAAAAGTTATAAGAACCAAAGTTCAAGATTTTATTGGAGCTATTGACCGTGTAAGGTCATTATCTACAGACAAAAAAAATGCAATTAAGATTATTGTCGAAAACAACATCATGAAATTTCAAATTAATGACCCCACTTCAGGAGATGGAATCGATGAAATCCAAGCTATATTTGATGGTCCTAGATTGGAAATAGGATTTAATTCAAATTATTTATTGGATGTAGCTAACATTCTTGAGTCAAAGGAAATTTCTATTTACGTAAAAGATATTACTTCACCAATTATTATTAAAGATCAAAAAGATAATCATTCGACATATATAGTAATGCCAATGCGCATCATATAGGCTCATGCCCTATATCAAGAATATATTTATAGAAAACTTTAAATCCCATAAATTATTCAAGACCAGCAACAATAAAAAAAATATTGTTTTATTAGGTCCAAATGGAACTGGCAAAACCAATGTACTTGATGCTCTACTTTTTTTCTCATCTTCCAAAAGTATTAGAGGTGAAAAAATTGAAAAAATTTTCCCAATTGAAGCAAAGTCAAGCCACAAAGTTAAAGTTCATCTCGAGATAGAAAATAATAATCAGTTTTATAAACTGAGATATGAAATTTCAAAAAATGAGAATTCTATTCGTCGTGAATTCTTTGTAGACGATCAAAGGGCAAAATCATCTTCTGCGATCTCAGATATAGTAATTTTTTTAATGATATCACCATACATGGATAGAATTATGCAAGATGGATCTAGTGCACAAATAAAATTTTTCGACAAGATGATATCTTTTTATAATAAAAATTTTTACAACTTAAAAAAAGATTATGCAAAACTCAATACGGAAAGATTTTCACTATTAAAAAATGAAAACGACCCTAATTGGCTAAATGCTTTAGAAAAAAAAATTGCAAATTGTATTTACGAAATTTTCAAAGAGCGAAGAGAATATATAAAAATGTTTAATTCTTATTCAAAAAATAAGTTTTCTTTCTTTAAAAAAATTCAGATCAAATTTGATGAGGAAATTACTAATCTTGTAGACAAAAAAGACCATGCACTAAAATGTATTGCTGATAAATTAGCACAAAATAGACCGATAGATCATATAAATCATAAAAATAATTTTGGAATTAATTCGGATACTATTTCTATTTTTGATTTAGATAAGAATATTACCACACCTTATCTCTCAACAGGTGAACAAAAGGGAGTATTGTTTTCGATTTTTTTAACTAATTTTCAAATTCTTCAAGACTCAGGACTTAAAATTATACTTTTATTTGATGAGGTAGGATCCCATTTTGACCTAATAAATATAGAAAAATTTTTTAGAGAAATCGAAAAATTTGATACCCAAATTTGGTACACAGGTACGGATAAAAAAACCTTCCAAACCATTGAAAATAAAGCATTTTTTGTGAGTTTTAGCTGATTTACAACTGCTAATTTAGCTCAAAAAATGATATAAAAATTGTAATCAAAATTTCTAAAAATGACACCAAAAAATATCAAATCTGAGAAACAAAGCCAAAATTACGGGGCAGATTCTATCAAAGTTTTAAAAGGTTTAGATGCGGTAAGAAAAAGACCAGGAATGTATATCGGGGATACGGATGATGGAACCGGTTTGCATCACATGGTGTTCGAAGTAGTAGATAATTCTATCGATGAAGCTCTAGCAGGATACTGTACAGAAATAACTGTGGAGCTTAACTCGGATAACACAGTTACAGTTAGTGATAATGGAAGAGGAATTCCGGTAGATATTCATAAAACAGAAAAAATTTCTGCAGCTGAAGTAATTATGACCCAACTCCATTCTGGAGGAAAATTCGATCAGGATACTTATAAAGTCTCCGGTGGCTTGCATGGCGTAGGTGTCTCTGTAGTAAATGCTTTATCCAAAAATTTAAAATTAAATATATTTAGAGATGGCAAAGAACATTTTATAGAATTTGAGAACGGTGTAACAAAAAAACCATTAGTTTCCATAGGAAACTCCGATAAAACTGGAACCACGGTAACCTTTTCTCCTTCTGAAGCAATTTTTTCAAAAATTGAATTTGAATATAGTATTTTAGAAAGAAGATTAAAGGAATTAGCATATTTAAATAAAGGTTTAAAAATTAATTTAAACGATAACCGAAAAGCAAATGTAAAAAAACAAACTTATCAATTTGAGGGCGGAATTATTCAGTTTGTAAAAGATCTAAATAAAAATAAAGATAAACTAAAATCAGAAGACAATGCATTAACACTAGATGAGCCTATATATTTTAGCGGTCAAAAAGAAAAAGCAGAAGTAGAATGTTCTTTGATATGGAACAAAACTTACAATGAAAACGTTACTTGCTTTACAAATAATATTCCGCAGAAAGATGGTGGAACTCATTTAATTGGTTTTAGAAATGCAATTACAAGATTAATTAATAAATATTCAGACGATTATGGATTATTAAAAAAGGAGAAATTAACTATTTCAGGAGACGATGTAAGAGAAGGTTTAATTTGTATATTATCTATAAAATTACCTGATCCAAAATTTTCGTCGCAAACGAAAGAAAAACTAGTTTCTTCCGAAGTAAGATCTATTGTCGAGGCGATTACTAGTGAAAAAATTTCAGGTTGGTTTGATAAAAATCCAAAATTATCAAAAATTATTATTGGCAAAATTATACAGGCTGCTCTTGCTAGAGAAGTAGCGAGAAAAGCAAGAGAAAGTGTTAGGAGAAAAAATGTCCTAGATATTACTAGCTTGCCAGGAAAATTGGCTGACTGCCAATCCTCCGATAATACAAAAACAGAATTGTTTATTGTAGAGGGAGATTCGGCAGGAGGATCCGCAAAACAGGCACGTAATAGAGAATTTCAAGCGGTGCTACCTTTAAGAGGTAAAATTCTTAATACATTTGTCGAAGGTAAAAACGGATCTAACGATAAAAAGAAAAACCTGGTTAAAATGTTGTCTTCCGAGGAGATTACGACATTAATCAATGCGATTGGAACAGGATTTGATCCTTTTGAAATTGAAAATTTAAGATATGGAAAAATTGTAATCATGACCGATGCCGACGTGGATGGCTCACATATTAGAACTTTATTATTAACGTTTTTTAATAACGAACCTTTTAATGAACTCATCAAAAAGGGAAAGATATATATCGCCCAACCGCCACTATATAAAATTAAAAATGGTAAAGAGATTAAATATTTAAAAAATGAAAATGAACTAATTAAGATTGCATTTGAGATCGGAAAAAAAGAAATTGAAAATATTAAAATAAACCTCAATGGATCAAAAAAAACATTTGGCGATTTGATCGATAGTTCTTACGAATTATTTAATGCTATTGATGCCTTCGATGAAAATAAAGAAATTCTGGAGTATTTAACAGTTGTAGGAGCATTTACCACGAAGAATAATAAAATTATCATTCTAGAAGATCAAAACAATGAAATGAAAAAAGGAGCTATAAAAGCAGTTGCTGATTTATTAAATTCTTACCAAGAAAATGAAAACAACTGGTCCGGATCCATAGAAAAAGACCAGTTTGTATTAGTGAATAAAAATTATCAGGAAACAATTACAAAATCTCTAGGATTTAAGTTTTTGAAAAATACAAATTTAATTAACAAACTTTCAAAATTAACTGATGATTTAAAAGTTTTTAAAAAAGCTATCCAATTTGAATATGGAGCTGAAACTTTTAAATCATTAGGTCCTATTAGTTTTTTTAATCATGTAATCAGTATCGGTAAAAAAAACATGTCGATTCAAAGATTTAAAGGGTTAGGAGAAATGAATCCGGATGAATTGTGGGATACCACATTAAATCCAAACGAAAATAATTTATTACAAGTAAATTATTCAGACCGAAATGGAGAAATTACCACTCCCTCCAATGCTGATGATGAAATATTTAATACCTTAATGGGAGATGATGTTTCTAAAAGAAAAGTTTTCATCAATGAAAATGCAATAAATGTCGTAAATTTAGACATTTAGAAATGAGTAGCGAAAAATTTCAAAATTTTTTAGAAAAAAAAATCAATCTACAAACTTTAATTAATTTTAGATGGATTGCTATTATTGGGCAGTTATTAACCATCACGGTTGTTAGATATTATTTAGAATTTGAATTTGAATATCTAGCCTGTACCATACTAATATTTGGAACAATTATTCTAAATATCTATTTAGAGTTCATTAAAACTAAAGTTATCTATGTAAATAATTTTTATGCTACTTTAAATATTTTTTACGACCTTTCACAGCTGGCTTTGTTGCTATATTTAACCGGGGGTTTAACTAATCCATTCTCTATTTTAATCATTGTGCCTACCTCTCTGGCTTTTTTCTTCTTATCAAGAAAAAGTAGTTTATTTGTCCTGATATTAACTATTATATTTTGTACGTTGTTAATTTTTTATTATCAACCACTACCATCTCTTCCGTCTCAAAAGATTGTTTTACCGAATTATTATCTATTTGGTTTGTGGACAGCTGTAATAGTTTGTTTAATATTTTTAGGAAATTATATTTATCAAATTAGTTTAGCTAATAGAAAAAGGTCTGAGGCGCTACAAAAGATGGAAAGTATTTTAGCCAAAGAACAAACGTTAAATTCAGTTGGAAGTCTTGCTGCAGCTGCAGCCCATGAATTAGGAACACCTCTAGCAACTATTTCTTTAGTATCGAGTGAACTACTAAAACAATTTAAAGAAAAGAATGATACTAGAAATGATTTAGAATTAATCCATAAACAAATCGAAAGATGCAAATTAATTTTGAAAAATTTAAGTCTCAAAGCAAGTCAAAAAGATGATTTTTTTGACAAAGTATTTTTGGAAGACTTTATTAAAGAAATTCTTTCAGGTTTTAATCATCTTAAGAAAAATATTAAATTAAATTATAAACATACGGAGAAAATTAAGATCCTAAAAAAAATTGAATATATATATTCTTTAAATAATATTTTAGATAATGCCTGCAAATTTGCAAAAAGTAATATCGAAATTTTGGTTTTAGGAAATCATAAAAAAACAATCGTAGAAATTTCTGACGATGGTCCTGGTTTTTCACTTGATATTTTAGATAACCTTGGAGAGCCTTATATTAAATCATTAAAAGACTATTCCTCTCAGGGTATGGGACTGGGTTTATTTATTTCAAAAAATTTTTTAGAAAAAACTGGTGCGGATGTAAATTTTTCTAACCAATCTAGATTGCAGGGAGCAACGGTGATTATTACTTGGGATACAGATAATATTAAAGTTAATTAGGCCGGCTCCTGTTGAGTCATGCAATGTATAGCGCCAAAACCCCAGATAAGCTCTTTACAATTAATGGGAACGATTTTTCTTTTTTTAAAAAATTTTTCAAATAAATTTATTACCTTATCATCATTTTTATCCTCAAAAATTGGAACTAAAACTTTATTATTGCATATATAAAAATTTAGATAGCTAGCGGGAACTCTAGTTTTTTGTATAAAATTAACTTTAGGCATTGGAATTTCGTAAATATTATTTATCCAGTTTTTTTTTAAAAATTGATTTAGTGTTTTTAGATTTTCTTTGAGTTTTAAAGTATTTCCATCTCTCTTATTATTTTCTACTGCTGTAAATATAGTTTTGGTGTCTACAAATCTTGATATATCATCCACGTGTCCATGAGTATCGTCGCCTAATATTCCCTGATTTAACCATATTATATTTTCGTACCCTAAATATTTTTTAAAAATTAATTCTAAATCTGCTTGATTTAACCTAGGATTTCTAGCTTGAACCTTGCTAAGCAGACATTCTTTTGTTGTCATAAGAATATTTTTTCCATTAACATCAATAGATCCACCTTCCAATACAATATCTAAAATTTTTCCATTCTTTATAAATTTTGGAGTTATTGTTTTTATATTTTGAATTTTAGAAATTTTAGAAGGTATTAAATTGTCTTTTTTATAATTATTATATTTAGCCCATGCATTAAATTTCCAATTTAAAATAATTTTTTTATTTTGTTTATTTTTAACGTAAATTGGCCCCGAATCTCTTACCCAAACTCGGTCGGTAGGGATTACATGAATATAAACATTTTTGATTAATGCATGATTTTTAATTAGTAGATTAATAATATCTTTTTTTATTTCTTTCTTTTGAATTAATACATTTACATTTTCAACTTTAGAAATTTCACTTACTATTTTAGCAAATACATCAGGGATATTATTAAACAAACCAGGCCAGTCATTTTTATTATGTGGCCATGCTACGATAGTGGACTTTTGTTTTTCCCATTCAGCAGGCATTCTAAAACCTAAAGCTGAAAGGTCATTCATAATTAATAAGGATTTTTTAATAACGCTTTGTAATTATCGATTCTTCTGTCTCTTAGAAAAGGCCAATGTTGCCTTACTGTATCAATTTTATTTAAATCTATTTTTTTAACAATTACACATTCCTTATTAGCAGATGCTTTAAAAACAATATTTCCACTTGGATCGTAAATAATAGAATGCCCCCAAAATTCCAAAGCATTTTTACCAACTTTTTCTAAACCAATTCGGTTCACGGCAACTACAAATACTCCGTTTGCAATAGCATGAGATCTTTGAATGGTTAACCAAGATTCTAATTGTGTTTTTCCATATCTTTTTTTTTCATGAGGATGCCAACCAATAGCAGTAGGATAAAATAATACTTGAGCTCCTTTAATTGCTGTGGCTCTTGCTGCTTCAGGGAACCATTGATCCCAGCAGATTAATGTGCCAATCTTACAAGACTTTGTTTGAAATGTTTTAAATCCTAGATCTCCTGGAGTGAAATAAAATTTTTCATAAAATAATGGATCATCAGGTATATGTAGTTTTCTATAAGTTCCTAGATTTTTGCCTTTTTCATCTATAACAAAGCACGAGTTATGATAAAGACCCGATGTTTTTTTTTCAAAAATTGGTGCAATCAAAGATACCTTTAATTCTTTGCAAAGTTTAGATAAAACTTCACTCGTAGGGCCTGGAATTTTTTCAGCTAGAGAAAAATTTTTATGATTTTCTGTTTGGCAGAAATAAGGATAAAGAAATAATTCTGGAAGACAGATGATTTCCGCACCTTTTTTTTTGGCTTGTCTGATTAATTTTATAAATTTTTCTAAATTTTTTTTGAAATCTTTATTTATACTAGTTTGGATAATTCCAATGCTAACAGAACTCATGATTGAAAAATTTTCGAAAAATTTCTTCTTTCTCTACTTTCCCAATATTTTCTGTGATAAGCATCGCTTGCAATCAGGGGCAATACACTAGTTGCCTCTGCAAATACCATTTGCTCTTCTGCAGTATCTACTTTTCCCCAGGAGCTAGCTTCTTTTAAAGTAGAACTACTGCAAGCTCCATCTCTACTATCCGCTACTGTGATTTGCACCGCATATTTATGCATTTCAACTTCTTTATTTAACAACTCGGCGCAAATTACCGTATCCTGAATAAAATTTTTAGGAACACCACCACCAATCATTAGAAGCCCAGAAGCCTTTGATTGAATTTTTATTTCAGTTAGCTCTCTAAATTCTCTTATAGAGTCCATAGTGATATGGGCTTTAGGATTTTGTTCTTGATGAATGACCAAACCAAAACCAGCAGAACTATCTGTAAATGCTGGACAAAAAATTGGAACATTATGATCATAAGCAACTTCAATTAAAGAACCTTTTTTCTTAGAATTTTTTTTTAAATACTTACCTATTTCTCTTATGAATTCTCTTGAGGTATATGGTTTAGGTTGTAAAGTATTCGCTATATCACAAATAGTTTTATCACAAGCTTGAAGCTCGTCTTCATCAATATAAGTGTCATAAATTCTATCAATATAATTTTCTCTTAATACCCCATCATCTTGAAATGGAGATCCTTGGTAGTGTTTAAATCCAAGAGCCTCAAAAAAATCCATATCAATGATTGATGCCCCTGTTGCTACAATGGCATCTACCATGTTGTATTTAACTAAATCTGAGTAAAGATTCATGCAACCTGCTGCTGATGTAGATCCTGCTAAAGTAAGGAAAACCGTACAGTTTTTATCCTTTAACATGTTGTTATAAATCTTTGCAGCATTAGCGGTGTCTCTTGAAGTAAATGACATTTTAGACATGGATTCTATAATTGGTCTAGCATCAAAAGATTTAATATCGATATGCTCGACAGGATTTTTTAAGAAACTAGATTTATTATGGCCCATTTAGAAAAATTAAATTTTATGCAAACAAAGTTTTTACATTCTGATTTTCATCAGCATTGTAAATAGACATCATAGGTTTATCATCAACTTCATGAATTTCATTTAGATAAAATCCATTAAAACCAGTTCTGAAACTCAAACCGTAAGCACCCAATTGACCGATTTCGATATAATCCCCCTGTTTGACATTACTAGGTAACATGTAAGGACCTTTCATAAAGTCCATACCATCACAAGTTGGTCCATAAAAACTGTAAGGGATTAATCTTTTTGTAAAATTTTTTTCTAATTGAATAATTTTGCTTGGAAAAATAAAATTAGGAACTCCAGCATCAAACAAAGTTCCATACGTTCCATCATTAATATAAAGATTTTGTTTTTTCTTAAGTTCAACTTTAACAATCGTAGACCCGCTTTCTGCTACCAAAGCTCGTCCTGGTTCACAAATAAGAAGAGGTTGAGTAGGTAAATTTAATTTTTGTATACCTTCATTTATGGTGTTGATGTAATTTGATAATGGTTGTGGGTATAAATCAGGATAAGTAGTTGGAAAACCACCTCCTACATTGATGATATCAGGAATGATATTGGATCTTTTGATGATGGTTCCAATATCTTTAATTGCTTTCGCGTATGCAATGGGATGCATACATTGAGATCCAACATGAAAACTTAATCCAAGTTTATTTGAATTTTCTTTTGCGATTTTAATAAGAGTGGTAGCTTCTGCAAGACTTGCTCCAAATTTTTTTGATAAGTCTATTTCTGAGTGTTCATTAGAAGTTTGAATTCTTAAATATAAAGTAAGGTCTTTTGCATTTTGTGTAATGGAAAGAATTTTTTCTAATTCTTCTTTAGAGTCAAAAGAAAAATCTCTTACGTTGTAATTAAAGTATGCTTCCGCGATACTTAATTCATTTTTTACCGTATGCATAAAATAAACTTTTGCACTTGGTAAAATTTTTCTTATCAATTTAATTTCTTGCAATGAAGCTGTATCAAAATGAGAAATTCCGTTTTCAATTAAAGTTTTTATTACGATTTCGGATGGATTACATTTTACAGCGTATAAGACGTTACCTTTGAAATTTTCAGTAAACCAACTTGCTGCTTGCTTGATACTTTCTTTTCTTAAACAGTGGACAGGATCAACAGGTCTTAAAGTTTTAACTAACTCTTCGACAGTTTGATATTTTGCCATCTCATAAAACCTTCCGTTAAAAAACTTTTCAAATAAAATATCTTAGAATCGGAAATAAATTATTTTGAAAGGTTGTAAAGAAAAAAATATAGGCCTTGGCAAGCCATCTATCGAGAGGGCAAACCGATGAACATCCAAGATGGAGAGAATTTTTTCTGGCTGGGCAACCGGTGTTCTTTTGGATCAAATTTTTAAAAATCATTTTTAAAACGGCTTGATAAGAGACTGTTTGATAACTATAATTATAAAGAGTATGAAACCGACCTCCAAAAAGCTAAAAATCGAGCAATTTAGCGATAAATCTTTATTGATCGTAGATGATGATGATGCATTTAGGACACGTTTAGGAAGAGCAATGGAGCTGAAAGGCTTCAAAACAGTTTTGGCTAGCAGTGTAGAGGGCGCCATTAAGGAGGTTAAGAGGGTTCCACCTGCCTTTGCAGTGGTAGATCTTAGGCTTGCTGATGGTAACGGCTTAGAAGTTGTTGAGGAGATAAGAAAGAGCAAACCAGACAGTAGAGTGGTCATGCTGACTGGTTATGGTAATTTACCCACAGCTGTTGCTGCCGTTAAAGCTGGAGCGATCGATTATATTCCTAAACCAGCCGATGCAGAGGATGTTGAGTCGGCCTTATTAGCAGAGCCTAACAAAAAACCTGCGCCGCCAGAAAACCCAATGTCGGCAGATAGGGTTAAATGGGAACATATTCAAAGAGTATTTGAACTATGCGAGAGAAATGTATCAGAGACTGCTAGAAGATTAAAAATGCACCGAAGAACCCTTCAGCGAATTTTGTCTAAAAGATCACCTAAAGAATAGTTCTTTTATAGTCTGAGTTTATTATATAGCTTTTTTTTGGACCTTTAATTTTATAAATAATTTTAAAATTATTATTATCCATAATATTGATTTTCATTTCATATCTATCTTTCTTACAAAAATATTTTGAGTAGTTTATTTGATTTTTATGAAAAATTTGAAATTTTTTTAACTTATCAGGTCCTTCTAAAAAATAAAATATCGCTTTTTTTAAGTATGGTTTTATTAAGTAATTTTGATAAGCATTTTCTTCACCAGTCTTATTTGAAAAAAATTTTTCACTATAAATTAAAGAATTATTTTTATTTTTTACAATATGCAAAAACCCTTTTAAAAAAATCTTTGAATTAATATTTCTTTTAATTTTCCATTTACCAACTAAATTGGAAAGATAATACAACGGATTATTTGTATTTTTTGATATAAGGAATTAATAAACTTAAGATCGAAACCTTAAATATCTCGCCTAATATAAAAGGGTACAATCCAAATGTTAAGATTGGTTTTTGCCATCCAATAACAGTACCTAACCATAAAATTCCAAAGAAGTAAGTTGGTACTAAGCAAATTAAAAGTTTAAAAAAATTTTTAAAAACTGAAGAGTCTTTTATAATTAATCCAGCAAGTAATGCTGTTAAAATATATCCAAAGATGTATCCACCTGTTGGTCCAACAACATAAGCAATACCTATTCCTTTTTCAGGTGTTCCAGCAAATACTGGAAAACCTAAAATTCCTTCTAAAATGTAAACGATAATAGTGATAGCTCCTGCTTTCCAACCAAATACTACGCCAAATAGTAAAACTGTAAAGGTTTGTAGAGTCATTGGAACCGGATAGAAAGGAACTTTAATTTTAGCAGATAAAGTGATTACAAGGGTGCTTAAAAAAATGGAAGTTGCTAAAATTAAAAATTTACTTTTGTTATCTATGTTTAATATTTTATACATTTTTATGTGTTAATTCTAAAAAAACTCTTTCTAAGTCTGAATTTTCTTTTACCAATTCTTTAGTATCATTTAAAGCAATTAATTTTCCTTTGTTTAAGATGCCGATGCGATTACAAATATCTTGAGCTTCTTTCAAATAGTGAGTGGTATAAATCACGGTAACACCTTGCTTATTAATGGACTGAATTGCATCTAAAAGTTTTTTTCTTAAATCAACATCTACACCTGTTGTGGGCTCATCTAAAATAAGGATTGGAGGTTGATGAACCATGGCTTTGGCAACTAGTAATCTTCTTTTCATACCACCTGATAAATTTCTACTGTAAGCATTGGCTTGTTCACTTAAATTAAGTAACTCTAAAATTTGATCTGTAATTCTATCTTTTTTTTTAACTCCATATAAACCAGCTTGGATTTCGAGGAGCTTTTTAGGTGTAAAAAAGGGATCAAATATTATTTCTTGAGGTACAATACCAAGGGATGCACGAACGTGGCGTGGGTTTTTATCAATATCAAAGCCCCAAACATTTACGCTTCCAGAAGTCTTAATGACTGTTCCTGCAAGAATATTTATAAAAGTTGATTTTCCTGCACCGTTTGGACCAAGAAGGCCAAAAATTTCACCTACTTTTATTTCTAAAGATAGATTGGTCAATGCAGAAACTTGCTTTTTTTTGGATTGATAAATTTTATTTAAATTTTCAACCTTGATAGCAATCGAATTAATCATGAATTGATCATTGTAATAACATACAATACAAGATTAATAAAAAGTGAAAATTACTGAAAATAAACATTTATTCTTAATAGATGGCTCTGGTTATATCTTCAGGGCCTATTATGCATTGCCTCCTTTAACAAGAAAAAGCGATGGGCTTCCAGTTGGAGCGGTCAGTGGTTTTTGTAATATGTTATATAAATTTTTAGAACTTTCCAAATCGGGTAACAATTTAAATCCACCAACTCATATCGCAGTCATTTTTGATAGTGCTAGAAAAAATTTTCGAAATGAAATTTATAAAGATTACAAAGCTAACCGTGATGATGCTCCCGAAGATTTAATACCCCAGTTTGAATATATCAGAAAAGCTGTGCGTGCTTTTAATTTACCTAGTATCGAACTTTTAAATTATGAAGCGGATGATTTAATCGCAACTTATATTCAAAAGGCAAAAAAGGAAAAAATTAAGGTTACCATTATATCTTCAGATAAGGATTTGATGCAGTTAGTAGATGAGGATACCCAAATGTTTGATTCCATGAAAGATCAACTCATAGGAATTGAAGAAGTTAAAAATAAATTTGGTGTAAAACCCTCTCAAGTAATTGATGTGCAATCCCTAGCCGGAGATTCCGTTGATAATATACCTGGCGTTCCCGGCATAGGCATTAAAACCGCTGCAGAGCTTATCAATGAATATCAAACTTTAGAAAATTTATATAAAAATGTTAATTCGATTAAACAAGTAAAGAGAAAACAAACATTAATCGATAATAAAGAAAAAGCTTTTATTAGTAAAAAATTAGTAACTCTGAAGTCAGACGTTCCTATTCAGGAAAGGATTCAGGATTTTTTAATTAAAGAACTAGATTACGAAAAATTATTTACATTTTTAAAAGAAATGGAATTTTCAAAACTTCTCAATCGAATTAAAGAAAAAAAACAGATCGAAATTCCAATGATCAAAGACGAAATACAAATAAAGGTTAATAAGATCGAAAAACAAAATTATCACACTTTATTTACTACTGAAGAATTAGAAAAAATTTTAAAAACTAATTTAAAAAAACAATCTTTTTTTGCCGTTGATACAGAGACAAACTCTCTAAATCCACTGGATGCAGATTTAGTGGGTGTTTCCATAAGTTTTGAAGAGGGTACAGGTTTTTATATTCCTGTAGGACACAAGAATAAAAAAGATGAAGATTTAAAAAAACAATTGAATGCTAAAGAATTAATAAAAATTTTGAAAGGTTATTTAGAGGATAAAAATATAAAAAAAATCGGCCAAAATATTAAGTTTGATTATAAAATTTTTAAAAAATATGGAGCTGAATTAAATAATATCGAGGATACTATGTTGTTGTCCTACTGTTTAGATTCTGGAATTAATAGACATAATCTCGATTTATTGAGCAAAACTCACCTTGGTCACGAGAATATCAAATTTGAAGATGTCGTGGGAACAGGAAAATCCCAAGTACTTTTTGATGAGGTTATGATCCAACAAGCATCTGATTATTCTTGTGAAGATGCAGATATGACTCTTCGACTCTATAATTTTTTTTCCCAAAGGATTGCAAAAGATGAAGTTTACGAAGTTTATAAAAATTTAGAGGTTCCTTTAATTAAAATTTTAGCAACGATGGAAAATGCTGGAATTAAAATCGATAAAACAATTTTAAGTCAATTATCAAATAAATTTCAAAAAGATCTAGATGTTTTGCAAAAAAAAATTTTTAAAATATCTGAGGAAGAATTCAACATTGCCTCTACCAAGCAGCTAGGGGATATTTTATATAAAAAACTTAAAATTTCAGGAACTAAAAAAACAAAAAAAGGAAATTTTGCAACCAACGTAAATGTACTTGAGGATTTAGCAGAAAAAGGACATGAGTTTCCAAAACTGGTTTTAGAGTGGAGACAAAAGTCTAAGCTTAAAAATACCTACACGGATAAACTTCCAGAATTTATCAATAAAAAAACTGGAAGAGTACACACTTCTTTTTTATTGGCAGCAACAAGTACAGGAAGATTAGCTTCTGCTGATCCAAATCTCCAAAATATACCTATCAAAACAAATGAAGGAAAAGAAATAAGATCAGCATTTATAGCAGACAAAAATTGCTCTCTGATTTCCGCAGACTACAGTCAAATCGAGATGAGAGTCTTAGCGGAAGTTGCAAATGTAAAAGGATTACAAAAAGCTTTTAGTGATAATGAGGATATTCATAATATAACAGCTTCACAAATATTTAACGTTTCTACCCAGTCAATCAATCAAGACATGAGACGAAAAGCAAAAGCTATTAACTTTGGAATTATTTATGGAATATCTTCTTATGGACTTGCAAAACAAATATCCGTTTCTAATCCAGAGGCAGAATCTTTTTTACAATCTTACTTTAAAAAATTTCCAGAAATTAGAGATTATATGCAAGATACTTTAAGCTTTTGTAAAAAACATGGATATGTAAAAAATATTTTTAATCGAAAATCTTATTTTCCAAATATAAATGATAAAAATCATACATTAAAATCTTTTCAGGAAAGAGCAGCAATTAATGCTCCCATCCAGGGTGCGGCTGCAGACATTATTCGACTTGCTATGATTAATATAAATCAAAAAATAATCTCAGGTTCAATTACAGCAGATATGCTACTGCAAATTCACGATGAATTGCTTTTTGAAAGTAGTTTAAAAGAAACCGAAACTTCTATGGAAAAAATCAAAAAGGAAATGGAAAATGCTACTAAGGGATATATAAAATTTTCGGTACCTTTAATTGTAGAGATTAAATCTGGAAAAAACTGGAACGAAATTCATTAAAGAATTTAGTCTCATTTTGGTCTTTTTTTGATATTATTATATTTAGATGAGCAAAGTTATAGCCTTAGTCGATGATGATAGAAATATATTAACTAGTGTCTCCATGGCGCTAGAAAATGAAGGCTTTAAAGTACAAACTTATTTGGATGGCGAAAGTGCTTATATTGGCATTTCTAGAAATATTCCTGATTTAGCAATTATCGATATTAAAATGCCGAGAATGAACGGCGAAGAATTATTAGAAAAACTTAGAAAAAAAACTGATATACCAGTAATTTTTTTAACCTCCAAAGATGATGAGGTGGATGAGTTACTCGGATTAAAACTAGGCGCAGATGATTTCATAAAAAAATCTGGGGGATTTTCAATAAAAGTTTTAATCGAAAGAGTAAAAGTTCAACTTAGAAAAAAAGAACAAAAAACAGTACCGAGCAAGAATATTATTAGGCAAGGAAAATTAATGTTAGACCCTGAGCAATTAGAGTGCAAATGGAATGATCAGGTGCTTCCCGATAAACTTACTACGACGGAGTTTCAAATTGTATATGAACTTGCTAAAAGACCAGGAGTGATCAAAGAAAGATCTCATCTTATGACCGTCGCTTACAAAGAAAATAGCGATATTGAAGACAGAACGATTGATAGCCACGTAAAAAGAATTCGTAAAAAATTCAAAAAAGTTGATAAGGATTTTTCTTCGATTGAAACTCGATACGGAAGCGGCTATCGTTGGAATGATGCTTAATGATAGCAAGGTTACTTTCCTCAAGATCATTACTTTCTCAATTTTTAGTTTTTAATTTATTTGCTTTTTTAATATTAGGATTTTTTACATACTTATATTTATTAGCAATTGAACCAGAATTAATTAATAAAAAACAAGCGAAACATCAAAATATTATTAATAATATTGTTACCAATTTAGAAATACAAAAAGTAGATAACAATTATCAATCTCTAAAAAATTTTTTAGTAAAAACAAAATTTATATTACAAGAAATAGATCAAATTCGTTTTTTTAACTCTAACAAAGAACTAATCATTGATACTGCTCTTCTAGATATTGACGCTAAATCTTTTTTTAGAACAGAGCGAATTGAAACTTTAAGAATTAATGAAGAGCTAAAAGAAATCGCTGAAAATAAAAAATTAGATAATAATATTGAAAAGAATTATCCGTTTTTAAAACAAAATATTGGAGTTAATGCATTTAATGTTTTTACGGAAAAATTTAAAAAAGATTTTTTGATTCATACTACAACTTCCACTTTAATAGGTGATCGAGTAACTTATATCACAGTGAGTGAAATTTCTAATGATATTTTACTTGCAGTAAAAGAGAGAAAAAATTTTGTACTGCGATCTTTTTTAGTTGCAGTAGTGGTTATCTTAATTTTTTCACTATTTTTAAATAACTATATTATCAAACCAATTCGATTACTGAATAACTACGCAAAAAAAATAGCCTTTAGCTCTGCAAAAGATGCTTTGGATAAAAAAAATGAATACAGAGATGATGAGATTGGAAATTTAACAAGATCACTTACTCAAATGACAGACAAACTTTATCAGAGAATAGAATTAGCAGAAAGATTTGCATCAGATCTTACCCACGAAATAAGAAACCCACTTGCCTCATTAAAAGGTGCATCGGATTTGTTAAATCAGACAGTTGATAATGATAAAAAAGTAAAATTACTTAAAATTATATCGAACGATGTAGAACGAATTGAAAAACTTATTACTGATTATTCTCAAGTATTAAAAGACGAAGCAACTCAGTCTAAATCGAATCCAAAAGCGCTTAATCTTATAAGTCTAATAGAAAGTATCGTCGAAGACTTTAATAATGATGCAAAAATTCAAAATAGAAAAATACTAGTTGAATTTGAAAATAATATAAAAAAGAAAGAAGCATCTATATTCGGAGTAGAAAGCAGAATTGAGCAAGTGGTTGCAAATTTATTAGATAACGCTGTATCTTTTAGCCCTTTTGATACTACGGTCAAAGTGATTTTAAATTATGAAAAAAACTTTTATCAAATATTAGTGAAAGACCAGGGTCCTGGTTTTGATGAAAAGAATATTCACAAAGCTTTTGATCGCTTTTACAGCGATAGACCCAATGAGCAAAAAGGAGTTCACTCAGGACTTGGTTTGAATATTGTAAAAAATATTATCGAGTCTCACAAAGGAAGTATTAAAGCTTACAATAACAAAGAACAGACAGGTGCTATCGTTGATATATTAATTCCTTCCGTATAAAGAATTGATTATTTCTAATATATTGCTAGTAGTTTTTTTATGGCTGATTTTAAAATTAAAGACATAGGTTTAGCGGAGTATGGAGCTAAAGAAATATCTTTAGCAGAAACCGAAATGCCAGGATTAATGGCAATACGAGAAGAGTATTCTAAAGCAAAACCTCTTAAAGGAGCAAGAATTATCGGCTGTTTGCATATGACTATTCAAACAGCAGTTTTGATTGAAACTTTAGTACATTTAGGCGCAGAAGTTAGATGGTCCTCATGCAATATTTTTTCAACACAAGACCACGCAGCAGCAGCGATTGCCAAAAAAGGAATTCCAGTATTTGCATGGAAAGGGGAAACGGAAGAAGAATATTGGTGGTGCATTAAACAAACCATCGAAGGAGATCCAAAATGGAAACCAAATATGCTTCTTGATGATGGTGGAGATTTAACCGCCTTAATGCATAGTAAATATCAAAATTTGATGAAGGATATAAAAGGAGTTTCAGAAGAAACTACAACTGGTGTTAAAGCGCTAAAAAAAATGGAAAAGGAAAAAAAATTATTAATTCCAGCATTTAACGTAAACGATTCTGTAACCAAATCTAAATTTGATAACTTGTATGGTTGTAGAGAAAGCTTGGTAGACGGAATAAGACGAGCAACAGACGTAATGTTATCAGGAAAAGTTGCAATTGTTGCAGGATATGGAGATGTAGGAAAAGGAAGCGCCGCTTCTTTAAGGCAAGCAGGAGCAAGAGTGCAAGTAACAGAAGTAGATCCCATTTGTGCACTTCAAGCGGCAATGGAGGGTTATGAAGTTGTATTAATGGATGATGCTATTGCGAAGGCTGATATTGTTGTAACCGCAACAGGCAATAAAGATATCGTAACCATTGAGCATATGAGAAAAATGAAAGATCGTTCGATCCTTTGTAATATCGGGCACTTTGATAACGAAATAGAAGTATCCTCTTTGAAAAATTATAAATGGAATGAAATTAAACCACAAGTTCATGAAATTGAATTTCCAGGTGGGAAAAGAATTATTCTTTTAGCAGAAGGAAGATTGGTAAATCTTGGTTGTGCCACGGGTCATCCAAGTTTTGTTATGAGCGCTTCTTTTTCAAATCAAGTGATTGCTCAAATAGAGCTGTGGAACAATTATACTAAGTATGAAAAAAAAGTTTATGTATTACCAAAACATTTAGATGAAAAGGTAGCAGAGTTACATCTTGCAAAAGTTGGAGCTAAATTAACAAAATTAACGAAAGAACAAGCAGATTATATTGGGGTAACATCAAACGGACCGTTTAAAGATAATACCTATCGATATTAATTCATGGCCTCGGCTACTCTCGTAGATTTAAAAATATTATCTAAAAAAATTTCAAAAAAGTTAAAGATAGGGGATAGCGTATATCTTAAAGGAAATTTAGGAACAGGAAAAACTACATTTGCAAGATTTTGTATTCACGAATTACTAAAGAAAAATAAAAAAAAATTAGTTGAAGTTATAAGCCCAACTTTTACGATAGCGCAATATTATCCTCTTTATAAAAAAAATTTCATTGCTCATTATGATTTGTATAGAATAACAAAATTAAAAGATCTTGATAATATTGGAATATTAGAGACGAATAATCAGTCTATCTCATTTGTTGAATGGCCTGAAATTTTAAAAAGAAAAAATAAAAATCGTATTGAGATAAGCCTAAAACATACTAAAGATGAAAATCAAAGGTTTTTAAATGTCAAATATTTTGGTCGAATTAAAAAATAAAATTAAATTAATTGCGGGAGACGCCTCTTTTAGAAAATTTTATCGTTTTTTAAATCAGAAAGGTCAGCTTTTAGTTTATTGTGAAAAAGATAAGTACAATAATTTAAATAGATATGATGAAATCAATACTTTTTTAAGAGCGAATAAGATTCTAGCACCTAAAACTTTAAAAAGAGCCATTAAACAAAATTATTTAATCATTCAGGATTTTGGAGATGATATTGTAAAAAACAAAATAATTTCTTCTAAAAAATCAAAAATTATAATTTATAAAAAGATTATTCATGAACTTATCAAAATACAAAATATAAAATTAAAAAATATTAAACTTAACCATTATTCTTATGCTTTACTAAAAAAAGAATTTTCAATTTTTTTTGACTGGTATCTACCTGAATTTTTTAAAAAAAATAAAATATCTAAAATTAGAAAAGCAATTTTTACAGAATTAAAAAAACTACTAGATCATTTGAGCATAAAAAAGAAAGTTTTTGTTCAACGAGATTTTCATGTAGAAAATTTGATATTTTTTAATAGAAAAATAGCTATTATCGATTCTCAAGATGCGGTTTTAGGAAGTCCAACCTATGATATTATGTCACTAATCGATGATGTTCGTATTCAAACCAATATTAACTTAAAAAATCAAATATTAAATTACTATCTGCAAAAATCGAAAATTAAAAACTCAGATAACTTTATTAGCGATTTTCATATTTTATCTATTCAAAGAAGTCTCAAAATTTTAGGAATTTTTGTAAGATTATTTAGAAGGGATCATAAAGATAAATACTTAAAATACTTACCGTATACTTGGAAATTAATTGAATTAAGATTAAACCATCCAAAATTATTTAGGCTAAAAAAAATTATAAACCAATATTTTACTAAAAAAATTAAAAACCAAAAAAAATTTAAATGAAAATAAAAAGAGCTATTATTTTATGTGCTGGTTTTGGAAAAAGAGTGCAGCCTCTAACCAATACTACCCCAAAGCCTCTTTTAGTATTAAATGGAAAAAGTTTAGTTGAATACGGGATCCAATTTTTAAAAGATTTTGGAGTGGAGGATATTGCGATGAATACTCACTACTTATCTGACCAAATTAAAAATTTTGTAGATAAAAAAAAATATAATTTTAAAATTTTTCATGAAGAAGTAATTTTAGATACAGGTGGGGCACTTACGAACGCTATCGATTTTTTTAAAGATGATTACTTTATTGTGTTAAATTCAGATACAGTTTGGCAACATTCTTATCTTCCTTCTCTAAAAAAACTTTCAGAAACTGTATTTAAAAAAAATCTAAAAGGAGGGCTATTATTTTCTTCTAAGGAAAAAAGCTTTGATAAAACTTTACCAGGAGATTTTGGAATCGATTCTGATTTTTATTTAACTTCTACTCCAAAAAATTATATTTATACAGGTTGTCAAATCCTTCATCCTTCTGTTTTAAAGAATATTAAAAACGAACCTTTTTCTGTAAAAAAAATTTGGGATGATTTGGTGTCCAAAAAACAACTGTGTGGACAGGTAATTGATACTACTTTTTATCACACCACGAATTTAGAAATTTATCATAAGTTGCAAAAAGAAAATATTATTTATTAATAATAAATTCTTTTGCTCTGCTTTGATCTAGATATTGATAAGATTCTAGTTGAAGTTTTGTATCTAATTTTAAATTTATAGGATTCCCAGTTGGAATTTCTAATTGAACAATCATTTTATCTGAGATGTTAAATAGTTTTTTACATAACGCTCTTAGACTGTTTCCATGAGCAGAAATTAAAACATTTTCTCCTTTTTTTAATAATGGCTCTATATTTTTTTCATAATATGGAACCGTTCGTAAATAAGTATCTTTTAAAGATTCAGTATCCGGTATGAACTTAGGGTCGATACTTTTATAAATTTCTTGATGAATAGGGTGATTTTTATCTTTTTTACTTAAAGGAGGAGGAGGGGTATCGTAGCTCCTTCTCCAGATTCTTACTTGTTCCTCGCCATGTTTTTTTGCAGTTTCTGCTTTATTTAAACCTTGAAGTGCACCGTAATGTCTTTCATTTAACTGCCAAGCTTTTGTAATGTGAGACACATGCAGCTCTGATACTTTTAAAATAATATCAAAAGTTCTAATCGCTCTTTTTTGAAAAGAGGTAAAACCATAGTTAAAATTCAGGCCAAGTTTTTTTATTAATTTACCCGAAGTTTCTGCTTCTAGTATTCCATTCTTGGTTAAGTCTGCATCGTACCAGCCCGTGAATCTATTTTCTAAATTCCATTCACTTTGACCATGTCGAATTAAAATTAGATTTGTCATGAAAAAAAGTTTATTATGTTAATTTGTATAAATGAGCAATTATAAATTATTTTATATTACTTGTAAAAATTCAGTAGAAGCAAAAAAAATAGCAAATCATCTTATAAAAACAAAACTTATTGCCTGTGCCAATATTATTCCCAGTGTTCATTCTATTTTTTTATGGAAAGGAAAAACTTCAAAATCTAAGGAGTCTGTGATTATAGGAAAAACTAAAAAAAAACTAATTTCAAAAATAATCCAATCTGTAAAAAACATTCATAGTTACGATGTGCCTTGTATAGTTTTTATGAATATTACAGACGGAAATAAACCATTTTTAAATTGGATTAACTCTAGTACTAATAGGAGTTGAATTAAGAAAATTATGAATGATTTTAAAGATAGAGAAAAAAGTTTTGAAAAAAAATACGTCTTAGACCAAGAGAAAGAATTTAGAATTCAATCAAGACGCAATAAGTATCTTGGTGAATGGGCTTCCAAAATTATGCAATTAGATGAGTCAAAAATAAAAGATTATATTCAGGCAGTGATCAAGTCAGATTTTGAAAAACCAGGAGATGATGATGTTTTTCAAAAATTAAAAAAGGATCTTGTTAATTTTAACAAAAGCGACAAAGAAATCCGTTCTAAAATGGATGAGTTATACGAAAAAGCAAAAAAGGAAATTAGTTAGCTTTGTCCAAAAGATTTTAATTGTTTATTCAATTCAATCTCTACAGCATCAATTCGTCCGGTATTTTTACTGATCATATAATAAAAAGTTGGAATTACATATAACGTAAAGAAAGTAGAAAAAATCATACCAGAGAAAATTACTACTCCAATTGTGTATCTGCTTGCTTCTCCTGCGCCAGAACCAAATATTAACGGCACAACACCTATCGTTGTTGTGAAGGAAGTCATAAGTATTGGTCGTAGACGAATTTTAGCAGCTTCTAAAACAGCATCTTTAATAGATTTGCCTTGCACCCTTGCTTGGTTAGCAAACTCAACAATTAAAATTCCGTTTTTAGCAGATAGTCCAATAAGAATAATGAGTCCTATCTGGCTGTAAATATTTAAAGTGCTACCAGCTACTAATAAACCAACTAGCCCTCCAAAGACCGCAAGAGGAACAGTTAGCATAATTGTAAAAGGATGAATCCAGCTTTCAAATTGTGCAGCCATGGCAAGATAAGCAGTAATTAAAGCAAGTCCAAAAATTAGATAAATAGCCAAACTTGTTTTTTGAAATTCGTCAGATTCACCTTTGTACCCAACTCTTGCATCTTCAGGTAACTTTTCTTTTACTACTTGATTTAAAAAATCCAATGCCTCGCCCAAGGTATAATTTCCTGCTAAAGATGCTGAAATGGTAACTGCACGTTGTCTTTGATAACGATTATAAAAAGGAGCTGCGGCGTTCTCTGAAGTTTGTACAATATTTGTTAATGGGATTAATTTTCCAGTAGTTGAGGATCTTAGATAAATTTTATTTAAAGTAGATGGTTCGTTTCTATTTTTTAGATCTCCCTGTAAAACGATAGAATATTCTCTTCCATCAAAGGTAAACCTTGTTACCTCTTGTGATCCAAAATAGGTTTGAAGAGTTACACCAATTTGTTCAGTAGAAATTCCTAGATCTGCTGCTTTTTCGTTATTAATTTTTAAATTTAATTGAGGTTTTGTTAATTCAAAGTCATCTTTAATATTAATAAGCCCAGGATTTTTTCTAGCTTCTGCTTCTACAATTTCTTTCCATTCTGCTAATTTTTCATAAGTAGCACCCATTAAAACAAACTGAACGGATTGATCTGCACCTCCTGCTGCTCTAATGGATTGTGGCATTACAGGAAAAGCCCTTACTCCTGGAATTTTATTAATTTTTGCATAAGTTTCTTGAAGCAGTTGTTGTCCTGTTTTTTTTCTATCGCTCCAATCTTCTAGTAAACTTATAATAAAAGCAGAATTGACTGCTTTAGCACTTTTCCCAAATCCAGGTATTCTAAGCAAAAGCCTTCTCACTTCTCCCTTGCCAATATCTTCTAAAAGCACTTTTTCAATAGTGGTAGCTTTTTCTTTTGTATATTCAAAACCTGAGCCTTGAGGTGCTTCAATGATTACGTAAAAAACTCCTCTATCTTCTGGTGGAATGAGTTGTTTTTTTAAAAATTTAAAAGTTAATCCAATAAAAACTAGGACGATAACTAAGAAAGCGATAATACTTTTTTTTCTATAAATCATGAAGTTCAAAGTTTCTTCATAAAATAAACTGAATTTATTTAGCCAAGAATTAAATTTTTTTACAAAAGCGGGAGGTGAGGTAGTTGGTTTTAAAAACTTAGATCCAATCATTGGAGAAATAGAAAGAGATACGAAAGCAGAAATAAAAACAGCAAAAGATAAAGTGACAGCCATTTCTCTAAACAAAGTTCCAATAATGCCCTTGATAAATAAAAGAGGCATGAATACCGCAATTAATACAATTGTCGTTGCGATAATTGGAAATGCTACTTCGTTTGCACCTTTATATGCAGCGATTAAAGAAGGTTCGCCATGCTCTACTCTTCTCGAAATATTTTCTCCCATAACGATGGCATCATCCACAACTATTCCTATTGCCATGACAAGAGCCATTAGCGTAAATAGGTTTAAAGTAAAACCAGTTAAGTAAATTGCTAAGAAACAGGAAATTAAACTTACAGGAATAGCAAC
>JAYQRG010000005.1:31185-42368 GCA_038146245.1 Candidatus Pelagibacteraceae bacterium
TTACTTCTTTTTACAACTAAATTCTGAAAATCTTTTAATTTTGCATAAGCTTTATCTACTTTGATAGTTAGATCGATATATTTAGATTCTAATTTTCCTGTTGGAAATTCTCTATTTTGTTTTTGCAAAACACTTATTAACTCAGGAACGGTAACATCTCTTGCTGCCATTAAAATAGGATCTAACCAAATTCTCAAAGAAAAGGCCCTATCTCCACCTAGTCGAATGAGTCCTACACCAGGAATATTTGCAAATTGATCTTTTAGATATCGGTCTGCATAATCTGTTAATTCAATATCTGACATGCGATCACTTTGAAAAGCTAACCACATAGTCGTAGTGATAGCAGCAGATACTTTAGTAATTTGAGGAGGTTTTGCTTCCGTTGGCAGTTGATCTAAAATTCTTGAAACATTTTCTCTAACGTCATTTGCGGCTACATCTAAATCAGTATTTAAATCAAATTCTAAATTTATAGTAGATCTTCCATCTTCGCTTACAGAGTCGATACTAATTACACCAGCAACGGACCCAACACGTTCTTCAAGTTTTTGAGTAATTTGGGCATCAATAATTTCTGCAGATGCACCTGTGTAATCTGTTTGTATAGATACTTTTGCAGATTCAATATCAGGGAGTTCCCGTAGTGGAATTTTATTAAAAGTTACAATTCCAAAAATGACAAGCACCAAGCTCATCACCGTAGCAATCACCGGTCTCTTGATGGATAAGTCCGTTAAAAACATTTAATTTGTTTTAATTATTTTAACTTTGGATCTAGGATTTAATTTATTTAATCCTTCAGCAATAATTAAATCATCCACGGATATTCCAGAGGTAATTTCAATTTTTCCCTCATTACGAACCCCAGTTTGTACCTTGGTTTTTGCAATAGAATTTTGTTTAATTAAATAAACAAATTTATCGTCGCCAGAAATAAGCAGAGACTCTTCAGGAATTGCTAATGTTTTTCTCTCATTAAAAATAACTTTTGCATTAATAAGCATTCCAGGAACTAATTTAAAATCTTTATTATCAACTAATACTTGTACCAAAACAGATCTTGTAGTTGGGTCTACTCTGGAGCTAATTACATTAATTTTACCATTAAAAGTTTCTTTAAACGCCTCTGATCTTGCTTCAACCTTAAGACCTTTTTTTAAAATTCCAAAATAGTTTTCAGGTAATTTAATATCTATTTTCAGAACACTGATTGCATCCAAAGATGCGATGACTGACTCATCGTCCCCTAAAATTCCTGGTGTTATTTCTCTTTTACCTATTCTTCCATCAAAAGGAGCAATAATTTCTTCACTTATCGTTTTTGCTATTAAGGTTCCTTTTTTAATAAAGGCATTTTGATCGAAATTAATTATTTTCTCGATTTCATTTTTTTTGATTCTTATGGTCATGGTTTGATTTGCTAAAGCTGTACCAAAAGTTTCTATCGACTCATAAAAATTATTTTCTGACACTTTATAAGCTATAACGTCAGTAGGTTGTGATTTAGCAAGAGCTACAGCCTCATCTATTTTTTTGGATACAAAATATCTCCAGCCAATGATGATCACAAAAGTAAGCGCTACGACAGTTAGAAAAATGACTATTTTCTTTTTTGCATTCATGGGTTGCGTTTTAACACTTATTAAAAAGTATAAACATATCCAAAATTAGGCAGATTTTATGAAGAATTACTCAGTTATCCGTTAATTTATTCCTTAAAGCCCACTCTGTCCAAGACCCATCATAGATTCTAAATTTTTTATCCGTAACTGTTTCAAATGCTTTTCCAACAACACATGCCGCTACCCCTGAACCACAGCTGAAAACTGCAGGCATAGACGGATCAATTTTTTTTGCATCAAATATTTTTTTTAAATCTTCTTTGCTTTTTAGAGTTCCATCCGCGGAGTTAATACATTCGGTAAAGGGAATATTAATACTATTAGAAACAGATCCGCTTTTAATTCCCTTTCTAGGCTCTGGATCTTTTCCTGAAAATCTACCTTGAGGTCTTGCATCAATTAATTGAAATGTTTTATTTTCTATATTTTTTTTAACTTCATCAAAAGTAACTACTTCTTCAGGCTTAGATTTTGCAGCATAAAAACTTTTCTCTAATACCTTTGGAGCTTTAGTCTCTAAAGTAAAATTATTTTTTTTCCAAGAAACCATCCCCCCATTTAAAATCGAAACATTCTTATGGCCATAATGTTTGAACATCCACCAAGCACGGGCAGCGCTGAAAATTCCAATGGTATCATAAACAATGATATGATGATCATTTTTAAGACCTAACTGACTTGCTTTTTCTGAAAACGATTCATCCGATAATAACATATGTGCGTAAGGAGAATTTTCATCTGAAAATTTATCAATATCAAAGAAGATTGCCCCAGGAATTCTTTCATTTAAAAATTCTTTGTAGCCAGATCGTTGGGTTGTGGGTAAATGCCAAGTGCAATCTAAAATAGTTATGTTTGGACTATTTAAATTTTCTTTTAACCAATTTGTCGTAACTAAACTCATATTTTTATTTTTAAGCTCATGATACTACTAAAATGATGTTTAGCAAAAATCAATTAGGCGTTGTTTATATGATATTTAGCGTCATTACTTTTTCGATGATGGATATTTTTGTTAAGCTTTTATCGAATTCTTATCCCACGGGACAATTAATTTTTTTTAGAGGATTATTTGGACTATTTCCAATTTTTTTTATCATTCCAAAAGAAAGATATAAAAATTTACTTCAAACTAATCGATTAAAGCTTCATTTAGTAAGAGCATTTGCAGGATCTTTTGGTATGACTTTTCTTTATTTAGGTTTAAAATATTTACCTTTAGCAGATGCAATTACTATCAGCTTTGCAGCTCCAATTTTTGCAACTATTTTTTCTATCATTTTTTTAAAAGAACAAGTCAAAATTGTTCGTTGGTTTGCCATTGTTCTGGGCTTAATCGGTGTCACTGTAGTTTTAAAACCTGGAACTAATTTGTTTACTTATTATTCATTTTTCCCAATATTATTTTGTATAGGCTTTGCAACTATTTCTATCGCTATTAAAAAACTATCCCAAACAGAACCTGATTATTTAATTGCATTATTTTTCACTTTTGTACTAATTATTATAGGATCCCTATCTATTTTCTTAGGTTGGAAAAAAATAAATCCTGATGATATTTTTTTTCTTACCATGATCGGAATTAGTGGATCGCTTGGGAATATATTTTTAACTAAATCCATAAGAGTAGCGGATGTTTCTCTTGTTACGCCTATCAAGTATTTAAGCCTCGTTTTTGCAATTTTATCTGGATATTTTATATTCCATGAAACCTTATCTAGTTTTACGATCTTAGGAGCGATCTTTATTATTCTAAGTTCTGTGATTATTTATAAACGAGAAGCGTCCCAAAATATTAAAACAACCATGGTTCGCCAGATATAAATACTATGTCAAAACCAAAGTACTGGGAACAGGGGAAATCTTTTCTAAAAAAAAAAGATAAAACATTAAAAAAAATTATAGATGCTTATCCAGGGCATTTAAAAGCTAGAAAAGATCCATTTTTTTCTTTAGCAAGATCAATTGTGGGACAACAAATATCTGTAAAAGCAGCAGATTCGGTTTGGAATAAATTAATGACTAAAGTTAAAAAAATGAATCCGAATTCAATCAAAAAAATTAAAAGAACACAACTTTCTCAATGCGGACTCTCAAGGCAAAAAGTTAATTATTTAAAGATTTTGTCAGCTAGTTTTCTGAACAAGACTATTAACATAGTTTCTTTAAAAAAAATGAATGATGAAGAGGCTATTCAGCACTTAATACAGCTCAAAGGAGTTGGAAGATGGACTGCGGAGATGTTTTTATTTTTTAACCAATTAAGACCTAATATTTTTCCAGTTCAAGATATAGGTTTTTTAAAAGCGATCTCTAAACAGTACAAATTAACTTATCCTCCATCCAAAGAAAAACTTATAAAATTAAAACAAAAATGGGATCCGTATTGTACGATCGCTACTTGGTACTTATGGAGAAGTATCGACCCTGTTCCTGTTAACTACTAAATTCTTTACAAACTTGTAAATTTCTAACCGTTGTAGATTTTGCATGACCCCATGCGCTTTGATAATCTTTAGAGTTATAGCACGCTAATGCTTTTTCATAACTTGGAAATTCCCAAATGACGGTTCTAGGATAATTTTCTCCCTCAAGGCATTCATAGTCGCCCCCTCGAACTAAAGGTTTTCCTCCATAGCTTAAAATAGCTTTGGTAGCTGCCTCTGCGTATTTTTTTAAATTGTTTTGATCCTCAACTTTTTTATATAGTGCAATCCAATAACCTTTCATTTATACCTCCTTGTATTGACCTGAATGGTAGAATAATTCATGCAAAAAATTTTAAATAAAAATGATTTAATAAATTACTTTAAATCAGGAGAAAAAACTACCAATAATCTTTTAATTGGTGCTGAACACGAAAAATTTATTTTTCAGCTTAAAACAAAAAAACCAATTAACTATCAAGAACATATTTTACCTTTATTTCGTATTTTAAAAGAAAACGGTTGGAATGATATTTTGGAAAATGATTACATTATTGGACTTAAAAAAGATCAACACTCGATTACTTTAGAACCAGGTTTGCAAATTGAACTTTCAGGGACCGCAGTAAAAAGTATTCATGAAATTTGTAAAGAAGTAAATCAATATCTCAAGGAATTAAAACTAGCTTGCTCTAAAATTAATCTTGGAATTATTGGAATAGGCTTCGTGCCGAACGCTAATTTATCAGAAGTAGGTAGGCTACATAAAAAAAGATATGAGATAATGAGAAAATATATGCCATCGGTCGGTAGTCTTGGTCTAGAAATGATGCACCGAACAGCAGCAACCCAAGTGAATCTTGATTACAGATCAGAAGATGATTTCAAAATGAAATCAAAGGTCATTAGCTGTTTAATTCCAATATCTGTTGCGCTCTTTTCTAACTCACCAATAAAAGAAAATAAGTTAAATGGTTTTTTAAATTACAGAACTCATATTTGGCAAAATACGGATAAAGATAGATCTGGTTTGATACCTTTCTTTTTTGAGGATTCAAATTCTTATGAAAAGTATGTGGACTTTGCATTAAAGGTCCCCATGTATTTTGCGTATCAAAATAAAAATATCGTTGATTGTACTGGGGAGAATTTTTCAAATTTTATTCAAGGAAAATTAAAAAAATTGCCAAATCAAATAGCTAATATTGAGGATTGGGGCAATCATTTATCCACTATATTTACTGAAGTTAGAGTAAAAAAATATTTAGAAGTAAGATCAGCGGATTCTTGTTCCTGGTCAGGGATTTGTTCTATCCCAGGATTTTGGACTGGAATTCTTTATGATCAAAGCATTTTAAAAGAAAGTTTTGAATATTTTAAGAAGTGGAAATTTAAAGAGGTACAAGAAGCTTACTTAAAAGTTCCAAAACAAGGTTTTGATACAGAATTATATGGAAAAAAAATTATAGAATATGCAAAATTATTTATAGATTTTTCTCTAAAAGGATTAAAGAACCGAAATATATTAAATTCGAATGGAGATAGCGAAGAGGTATATTTGGAGGATTTAAAAAAGATTGTGCATCAAGGAAAATCTCTAGCTCAATTGTTAATCGATAATTTTGAAGTAAAATATAAAAATAATATAGATTTAATTTTTAATGAAAAAGCTTTTTAAAGTTGCGATCCAAATGGATCCTTTAGATAAAATTAATATTCATACGGATAGCACTTACGTCATTGCTAAAGAAGCGCAAAAAAGAAATTTTAAACTATTTCACTACCTTCCAAAAGATCTCAGTTTAGAAAATAATACAGTTACTGCAGAAGGAAGTTATTTTCATATTACTTCCGGTGTAAAAAAAAAATTTAGATTAAAAAAAAAAATTAAAGTTAATCTTAATCAATTCGATATTGTTTTGGTAAGACAGGACCCACCGTTTGATATGCATTATATTACCTCCACTTATCTCTTAGAGCATTTATCTAAAAAGGTTTTAGTTTTAAATAATCCTCAGCATATACGAAACTACCCTGAAAAATTATCTATGTTTTATTTCAAAAATTTAATCCCAAAAACGATAGTATCTAAAAATGAAGAAACTTTAGTTCAATTTATAAAAAAGAATTCTTTTACAATTTTAAAGCCTTTATATGGAAACGGCGGAGAAGGAATAGAGAAGGTGACCAAAAATAATATTGGACAAGCAAAAAAAATTATAAAAAAAATGATTAAAAAATATTTTTATCCTATCGTAGCTCAAAAATTCATAAGCGATATAAACAAAGGAGATCGAAGAATAATTTTATTTGATGGAGAGTATATGGGATCTGTGGCCAGGATTCCAAAAAAAGGAAGTATTAAAGCAAACTTTCATGCAGGCGGAAGTCCTAAAAAAACTGGTTTGGTGTTTAGAGATAAAAAAATATGCTCTCAATTAAAAAGTTTTCTAAAGAAAAACAAACTATTTTTTGCAGGGATTGATGTTATTGGAAATTACCTAACAGAAATTAATGTGACTTCCCCTACGGGTATTCAAGAAATCAACCGAATGAATAATACTTGTTTAGAAAAAAAGTTTTGGGATAAAGTTGAAAAAAAACTAAACTAAAGTTTTAAAAAATTTTTTAATATCTATTCTTTGATCTTCTTTTAATAAATTACCATATTGAGCTTTCATATTTTCTTCCATATGAATAATTTTAGATGTTGCAGGTATAACGCAAGTGACCGCTGGATGAGAGATAATAAATTTTAAATATAATTCTGGCCAGTTATCGATATTATAATTTTTTATAAATTGAGGAATTTTCTTATTTTTAGAGTAGCTGAACAGATTTCCTCCTTGAAAAGGTCTATTAATCATAACTGCAATATTTTTTTCTTTTGCAAGGGGTAGTAAATATTTTTCTGCAACATCATCTAATAAATTGTAGGTAAATTGAACAAAATCGATATTGTCCTTCTTCATGATTTCAATCAGATCCTCATGCCTTCTTCCATGTGAAGTTGTAACTCCAATATATTTAATTTTACCTTCCTGTTTTTGTTTTATTAGAGTTGGTTTATGAGCTTTATAATCTAATAAATTATGTACTTGGATTAATGAAAATTTTGAAATTTTCCATAAATCAAATGAATTTTGAATTTGTCTTACACCTCGCCACTGAGAGGTAGTCCATATTTTAGTTGCTGAAAACAAATCCTTTTTGTTTTGAATCTTATCTAACGATAAACCTATTATTTTTTCAGCAGAACCATACATCGGGGAAGAATCGATTACTTGACCAAAGTGCTTAAAAAAAGATTTTAATATCTCTGAACAGTTCTCTATATTTTTAGCATTTGGCACTACATCAAAAGTTAGCCAAGTTCCCATGCCGATGGGAGATATACTTTCTTTAGATTTGGGAATAATTTTTTTAATTAAATTATTTTGGTCTGATGCTAAAATTTTTTTTGGAAAAAAAAAATTTAAATAACTCAAAATGGATAAAATTAGAAACTCTCTTCTGCCAAGCATGAAGGCAGAATATACTAGATGGATATATAAAAATAGAGGCGGAATAATCCGCCTCTATCTAAAATTAATTACTTAATTTCTATTTTTTTTGGTTTTTTAGACTCGGGTATAATTCTTTCTAAAGATATAGTTAACAAGCCATCTTTTAATTCAGCTCCTTTAACTTCAGTATCATCAGAAATAGTAAACGTTTTACTAAAGAATCTTCTAGAAATTCCTTTATGTATTACGTCGCCATTACCATTTTTATCCTCAGTTTTTTCTTGTTTAACGGATTTAATTGTTAAAAGATTATCCGCATATTCAATGTTGATATCATTTTTATTAAATCCAGCTAAAGCCACTTCGATATCGTACTGATTTTTTCCAGTTTTCACGATATTGTATGGCGGATAATTTACTGATGGTGCACTAAAAAAATCGTCTTCAAACATTTTTTCAAAATGATCAAAAACGTTATCAAAACCAACAGAAATTGGTCGTAGTTGATTAAATATAGATAAAGCATTCTTACTCATAATTTCCTCCTTTGTAAGCAAGTACTTTGGTAAGTCCCAATAATAGGCGACTTACAAAATATATGTTGTTATGATTTTTTATTTTTCAAGTATCGATTTTGTCAGCTATTTTTAAAGCGAAGGTATATTCAAGGACGATTTCATTAAGATAGTCGTATCTCCCACTAGCACCCGCGTGTCCCGCATCCATATTCATAAATAAGAAAAGTAAATTGTTATCTGTTTTGTGATCTCTTATTTTTGCAACCCATTTTGTCATTTCCCAATAAGTAACTCTCGGATCCGTAATGCCACCAGTCACTAGCATGTTAGGATAGGATTGTTTTTTAACATTATCATAGGGAGAGTAGCTTCGGATATATTTAAAATCATTTATGTTTTGTTTCAAATTTCCCCACTCAGGTATTTCAGTCACAGTTAGAGGCAAGTCCTCATCTAACATCGTGTTACAAATATCTACGAAAGGAACTTGTGCAATAATACCTAGGAATAAATCAGGTTTTTCATTTGCAATAAAGCCCATAAGCAAACCACCTGCCGATCCACCTTGAGCTATAATTTTACCTTTAGAGGTATATTGATTTTTACAAAGATATTCAGCACAGCTTATAAAATCGAAAAATGTATTTTTCTTATTTAGTAGTTTTCCATTTTCATACCATTGCTGACCCTTTTCTCTGCCGCCCCTAATATGTGCTATTGCATAAACAAAGCCTCTATTAATCAATGAAAATCTATGTGGCGAAAAGCTATCCGGAATTGTTATTCCATAACTACCATAACCATATAATAATAAAGGGGCCGAACCATTTATTTTGGTATCTTTATGATAAAAAATAGTCAGAGGAATTTTCTCTTTATCCTGAGCATCCACCATAACTTTTTTACAAACATATTTAGACTCATCAAATCCTGAAGGAATTTCTTGAGTTTTTTTTAAAACCTTTTCTTTTGTTAAACAGTTGTAATCGAATATTTTTTTTGGAGAAATCGGTGAGGAATAAGAAAATCTTAGCCAATCTGTATCAAATTCATACCCATCAATAAAGTCTAACTCGTAAGTTTCTTCTTCAAATTTTATTAGATGTTCACTAGGTGCATCTAATTTTTTTACTAAAATTTGATTTAGTCCGTTGGTTCGAAATAAAACTATAATCCAACTTTTTAAAACACAAAAGTTTAATAGTAATTTATTTGCATCATAACGAATAAAAGCTTTCCAATTTTTTTCTTTAATCTCTCTATCATTAGCAAATTCTATTTTAAAATTTTTACAATCATCTTTATTAGTTAAGATGAAAAAATGGTCACCAGAATGATCAATTTCGTACTCTTCTTTTTCCACTCTTTTTTTAAAACACTTAATATTTTCTTTGCTAAAGAGATCTTGAAACCAGTACTCGCTTGTTTGATGATCTCCAGTTCTGATCAGTAAAAATCTTTTATCTTGAGTAAGACTTGGAGAACAAAAAAAAGCAGAATCTTTTTCTTCATAAACAAGAGTATCTTGCTTAGGATCCGATCCAATTTCATGAGAGTAAATTTTATTAGGTCTTAAGTTTTCATCTAACTTAGTATAAAAAAAAATTTTATTATTTGGATGCCATATAACTGGACCAGTAGAATTTTCTATTTTTTCAGAAAAAACTTTATTGGAAGAAAGATCTTTTATAAAAATATCATATTTTTCGTTGCCCTTAGTATCAATTCCATAAGCTAAAAGTTTATGATCATGGGAGTGGCTAATATCTGATAGAGTAAAGAATTTATGATGCTTCGACTCTAACTGTGCATCAAAAATAACTTCTTCATTTTTTTTTTGATTTTCGATTCTAATAAACTGGGGGTACTCAGAGTTTTCTAAATATTTTGAATAATAAGAATAAGCACCATCTTTGCTTGGAACAGAAGAATCTTTGTCTTTAATCCTACCCTTTAATTCATCAAAAATTTTTTTTTTAAAACTTTTTAGGTGCGAAAAAGCACTCTCAACATAAGTGTTTTCATTTTTTAAATAATCTTGAACCTCTTTATTTAGTAGCCCAGGATCATTTAATACTTCTTGCCAATTATTTTGTTTGATCCAGGCATATTCATCAATAAGTTCTTCTCCGTGAATTTTTATTATCTTTTTTTCTTTTCTTAAGTCAGGTATCGATTTCATAAATGAATTATATTTTAATTAGCCTTTTAATTTTTGTGATTTTATATGGGTTATTAAATTATATATCAAATGCCAAGACTGAAAGTTTTAAGCAATATTTTAAATTTGGCCTAATTTTTTTATCTATATTAATCATCATCATTTTGATTGAAGGTGGAAGATACTTATTGACCGCCCCTTTTTTTGCTATTTTGATTACAAGCTTAAGAAGAAAATTATTTAATATATTTAATTTATTATTTATTTATAAATTTCTAAGAAATTTTTTCCAAAAACAAAAAACTAATCAAAATATAAAATATACTCATAATGAAATAGAAGAAGCTTATGAAGTATTAGGTTTAGCAAAAAATTGTAGTAGAAAAGATATAATTATGGCACATAAAAAACTTATTAAAGAGCTACACCCAGATAAAAAAGGAAACACTTTTTTAGCTGCAAAAGTGAATCGCGCAAGAGATATTTTATTAAAAATTCACAAATGAAAAAATTTAGTTTAATCATTGATATATTAAAGTATTTTTTTATTAAAAATAAAATTATTGGCTTTATAATATTATTACCTTTCATTATTCTGGTGATCATTTTTTTATGAAGAAATTTTTTTATTATTTTTTAGCATTAGTCGGTCTTGTTATTTTAGGAGCTAGCTATTTTATTTATTTTCATCAAGATAATTTACTAAAAAGTTTGATCGAAAAAGAAGGTTCAAAAATATTAGAACGAAAACTTACAATAAAAAAATTAGAATTAAGTTTTAAAAATAAAAATCTTCTTGTTTCAGGTATTCAGGTAGAAAATACCCCTCCATTTACTGATCATTTGCTTTCCATAGCAGAAATTAATATTCCAGTGGACCCTAAAGTTTTTTTAAAGAAACCTTTATTAGTTACTTTAGATAAAATTGAACTTAAAAAAATAAATTT